>CAXYKQ010000099.1:0-12355 GCA_964277835.1 uncultured Edaphocola sp.
TATTTTCGAGAAGATTAGCCCGATGCTAATCTATATCCATTTACAAACATAAAATCAAATTTTATATGAGTTCAAAAATTAAGGTAGCAAATCCTGTAGTGGAACTGGACGGAGATGAGATGACCCGGATCATCTGGAAATTTATCAAGGATAAACTGATCCTTCCTTACATCGATGTGGACATTAAATACTTCGATTTGGGTATGGAACATCGTGATGCTACTGATGACCAGGTAACAGTTGATGCTGCTAACGCGATCAAGCAATATGGCGTAGGGATCAAATGTGCTACCATTACACCTGATGAGCAACGTGTGGAAGAATTTAAATTAAAACAAATGTGGAAGTCCCCTAACGGGACGATCCGTAATATATTGGACGGTACCGTATTCCGCGAGCCTATCGTATGTGCGAACGTACCGCGTTTAGTACCTAACTGGACCGCTCCTATCTGTATCGGTCGTCACGCATTCGGAGATCAGTACCGTGCTACAGACTTCGTTACCAAAGGTCCTGGTAAGCTGACCGTTAAATTTGAAGGGGAAGATGGTACCGTCCAGGAATTTGAAGTGTACAACTTTAAAGGAGATGGGGTTGCTTTAGCGATGTACAATACAGATGAGAGCATCAAAGGGTTTGCCCGCTCCTGTTTCAACCAGGCTTTAAGCAAAAAATGGCCTTTATTCCTGTCTACCAAAAATACCATCCTGAAAAAATATGATGGTCGCTTCAAAGACATTTTCGAAGAGATCTATCAAAATGAATTCAAAGCCCAATTCGTTGAAGCCGGTATTACTTATGAGCACCGCCTGATCGATGATATGGTAGCTTCTGCACTGAAATGGAACGGTAATTTTGTATGGGCTTGTAAAAACTATGATGGAGATGTACAGTCTGATACCGTTGCCCAAGGGTTTGGTTCATTAGGCTTAATGACTTCTACTTTAGTTACGCCGGACGGTAAAACAATGGAAGCAGAGGCCGCTCATGGCACCGTCACCCGCCACTATCGCGAACACCAGCAAGGAAGACCTACTTCTACCAACCCGATCGCTTCTATTTTCGCGTGGACGCGTGGTTTAGAATTCAGGGGTAAACTGGATAATAACCAGGAGTTGATCGATTTCTGTCATGCGTTGGAAGCGGTATGTATCGAAACAGTAGAGTCCGGTAAAATGACCAAAGACTTAGCGGTATGTATACATGGTAATAAAGTGGAGCATGGTAAAGACTATTTATATACAGAAGAGTTCTTAGAAGCTTTAGACCAGAACCTGAAAGCTAAGTTAGCTAAATAGGTTTTACTTAAAATAAAAAATCCCCTGTTCTAAAAGAGCAGGGGATTTTTGCTGTGAGTGATTTTAGGGTATCTCAGCCCCTCGTAATCCTTTTCTTTCTTGGTTATTTAAGGTGCGCCATTTTTTGGCGTATTGTAAACGTTTATCTGCTTTGTGGGGTAACTGCCTTTATCCGGCAACAAGCCGGGAACTTGACTATTAATTAAGGTGCAGCAGTCGATTCCTGTCATTGTTGTGTCTGAAAATGATGAATAAAAAGTGAAAAATAGGTACTGCACTGCTTATTTGGCTAGCTTTATTCCTTAAATTACACTATGTCTGATTTCGACTTTGAATTGACGATTCGTTTCGAGTGTGCCGGTCATACCGGCGACCCGGTATACCTCATCGGCACTCTTAACGATTGGCGACCGGAAGGAGTATTCCTTGGGTATATTCCCGAAGGGCAACACAAACTTAAAGTACGCATAGCAGATGTTCCGGAAGGCCCACTTGAATTCCGGTTGAGCAGGGGCGGTTGGTCCGCCATTTCATGTCGTACCGATGGTACAACGGCCGCACCTTTTATTGCTGATGTTAAAGCAAATACGGTATCAGAGGTGAGCGTTGCTGCCTGGAGCGATGATTTCCCTGTTGCAGCAACTGCAGAACAGGTATATTGGTTAAGTGAGGCGTTCTTTTTTCCTGAACTAAAAGCTTATCGTAAGGTCTGGGTCTATCTCCCCAAAAGTTATGCGTATACAGGGAGGAAACGATACCCGGTATTGTATATGCATGATGGACAGCATTTGTTTGAGGAAGCCACTGCTGTTGGTCGTAAGGGCCCCGTGGGCTGGCAGGTGGATAAAGCCATTAACGCTGCTGCTGCTGAGGCTATAGTAGTGGCTATTGCACATGGAGGAGGAGAGCGCGACCGTTTACACGATTACGTTGTCGAGCCGGTATCAGAAATGCCTGAGCCTGCAGGCAGGGAATACCTGGCCGATATTATTCATACCCTGAAGCCTTATGTAGATGCGCACTATCGCACGCGGGCAGACAGGAGACATACTGCAATGGCAGGAAGTTCCCTGGGAGGCTTATTGAGTTTATATGCCGGGCTAATGCATGCAGATAATTTTGCTTGCCTGGGTGTTTTTTCGCCTTCTCTATGGCTCGACAATAAGCAGGTGGATGCGTTCATTAAGGCGAGTGCAGAAACAGAACAAGAACGGCAAAGCTATTTCCTATATGGCGGCAGCTTAGAAAACCTTAAGATACAAGACATTGCCCCGGTAGCGATGGATAAAAATATTGAAGCCATAGGCAAACTGCTGTCCGGTCGTTTGCAGGCAAATGCGGCAGTGGACATAAATCCTGTAGGTAAACACGGCACATTGTACTGGCAGCAAGCCTTTCCCCGCTTTTATGAATGGTGGTGGGAGCAAATGGAACAGCTCAGAATTGCTGACTCACAGGCTGCAGTGCAAAGAAAAAACGGGAAAGATGAAAATATTTAATAAAGCACAGCAGCGAACATCATTACTGTGCTTTATTTACCGGTACTTTTCAGCTTATATTTTGTTCTTCATATCGATCATTTTTAAAGCGGCGATCATCGCTTCTTCTCCTTTATGTCCGTGCGCTCCGCCCAGCCTTTCCCAGGCCTGGACTTCATTGTCCAGGGTAAGTACGCCGAAGATCACCGGGATCGGTAAACTTAAGTTCAATTGACCGATGCCTTCGGTAACTGCTTTACATACATAATCAAAGTGCGGGGTGCCACCCCGGATCACAGCCCCGAAAGCAATAATGGCATTAGGACCTTCCGTATCGTGAATCGACGCTTCATACATTGCTTTACAGCCGTAAGGGATCTCGAAGCAGCCGGGCACCTTGATCAGTTTACAGATCTCGTTGCCGGTCTCCGCCGCGATGCGCTGCGCACCGGCAATCTGCTCGGCAACGATCTTTTCATTCCATTCGGTATAAACGATACCTACCTTACCGTTCCTGAGGTTCCTGATCTCGTCTAAGCTGAGTAAACTATTGCTGTCCGATGAAAGTGACATATATTTATGGTTGACTTAAGAATAAATGATGCAAATGTACAACTTGTTGAATTAGCGAATGCTGTTCATCATTAAATACAATATAATCGCAACGTCCCATTTTTTCCGCTTCGGCCATCTGGTTGCTCATTCGCTTCCGGATATCGGCTTCATTTGCACTATCTCTTTGCATAGCACGTGCAAGCCGCAGGTCTTCGGGAGCAGAAACCCCGATCATAATATCCATATCTGCATCCGACCCGCTTTCAAAAAAAAGTGCAGCCTCCTTAACTACATAAGCGGCAGTTTGGGCCTCCATCCATAGGTTGCCGTATTTTTTTACAGCCGGGTGCACAATGCCATTTAATTGGATCAGTTTTGCTTTATCATTGAAGACCAGCTTTGATAAGGCCTGCCGGTCCAGGGTGCCCTCTTTGAGAATGGAGAACCCGAAACTTTCCGTAAGTTGCTCCCGAACTTCTGCATTATTAGCCATGAGTTCTTTGGCGAAGCTGTCTGCATCCAGGGCAGGGATGCCCAATGTTTTAAAAATACGGGTTACCACACTCTTACCAGAGCCAATACCGCCGGTGATACCTACTTTTAGCATGCTGTAAAGCTATGGTTTTTGTTGGTTTAATACTGCTTTTTAATGGCACAAAGTCTATATAAGTTAATTTCCTCTTATTATGACATTAATCATAAAAAAAATCCGTAATTAAGTGGTAAATTTGCCGTTACATTTTTTAAAGTAAGTTTAGTGGCCAAGAATATTTCCTTTGTAAACAGCATCAACGCGGACTTTTCCAAAGAGTTGAAACGTGAAGTTGATCATTATTTTAAGTCCAGCCTCAAGAAGCAAACAGGGGACTGGCGTATTTTCCACAAAACCCTGGTTTTGTTTGTCGCACTCATCATTTTATACGTCCTGCTGCTATTCGGAACCTTACCGGTGTGGGCCAATGTGATTATGTGTGTGTTAATGGGCTGCACGTTCGCTTTTATCGGTTTTAATGTCATGCACGATGGCGGTCACGGAAGTTATTCCGACAAAAAATGGCTTAACGAAATTATGGGGCATTCCCTGAATGTAATGGGCGCCAGTACTTACTTCTGGAAATTCAAACACAATATTGTGCACCATACTTATACTAATATAGAAGGACACGATGACGATATTGATATCAAGCCGTTTATTCGTACCAACAAAGATCAGAAGCGTTATTTCTTCCATAAGTTCCAGCACATTTACGCTTTGTTCCTGTACTCCATCACCTATTTATTCTGGTGGGCTTACAACGACTTCGTGAAATATTTTTCGGGGAAAATACTGGAAAAAAAGATCCCGGAAATGAAAACCAAAGAGCATATCGGTTTTTGGTTGACTAAAGTGATCCATATTGCTGCGTTTATCGTATTACCGATCATCGTTGTAGGTTGGAAAAATGCTTTGATCGGGTACCTGATTATTTCAGGTGTTACCGGGATGATCATCAGTATTGTATTCCAGTTAGCGCATGTGGTAGAAGATGTAGATTTTCCTACCCCGGATGCGGAGACCCTGAAAATAGAAGAAAACTGGTTTGTACATCAGTTACAGACTACGGCCAACTTCTCCACGAAAAGTAAATTTGTTTCCTGGATGACCGGCGGATTGAACTTCCAGGTAGAACATCACCTGTTCCCGAGAATCAGTCATATCCACTATCCCGAGATCAGCAGGATCGTACAGCAAGTGTGTGCTAAATATGATATCCCTTATCATGAATATCCGACCCTTGCGAAGGCGATCGGGTCGCACCTAGGTTACCTGCGCATTGTGGGTAATAAAGATTAATCATAAATTCCTGATGAATAACAAAGGGCAGATCAACCGATCTGCCCTTATTGTTGTCTATTGATTACAGCAATTCTTTAATGTCTGCAATCATCCGCTTGGCGATATTGTCCGCCGTAGTTGCTGAATTGCTTTCACTGTAGATCCGGATGATGGGTTCGGTATTGGAAGTACGCAGATGCACCCAGTCTTTATCAAATTCGATCTTTAAACCATCTTCGGTATTGATCGGTTGGTTTTTGTATTTGTCCTGGATACGGGCGAATAAAGCTTTTACGTCAATATCATCGCTCAATTCCATTTTGTTTTTGGAAATATAGTATTGCGGGTACGTATTGCGTAAGGCTTTAATGCTTTTGCCGAATTTAGCCAGGTGGCTCAGGAAAAGCGCGATGCCGATCAATGCATCCCGGCCATAGTGCGACTGCGGATCAATAATTCCGCCGTTACCTTCCCCACCAATGACCGCATCTACCGCTTTCATTTTAGTCACCACGTTCACTTCACCTACCGCGCTGGGATAATAAGTGCCTCCGTGTTTTTCTGTAATGTCCCTTAAGGCTCTTGTTGAAGACATATTAGAAACCGTATTTCCTTTCTTGTGTTGCAATACATAGTCAGCTACTGCTACCAGTGTATACTCCTCGCCAAACAAGCTGCCGTCTTCATTGACAAAGCAGAGCCGGTCTACATCCGGGTCTACTGCGATACCCAGGCTGGCATTGGTTTTTTCGACCACACTGCACAACTCGCTAAGGTGTTCCGGCAAAGGCTCGGGATTATGGGCAAACTGGCCGGTAACTGCCTCGTTTAATACGGTGATCTGCGTAACGCCTAATGCTTCCAGCAATGCCGGCACAAATAGTGCCCCGGTAGAGTTGATCGCATCGACAACTATCTTAAAATCGGCGTTTTTTATCGCTGCCGCATCGACTAGAGGATGTGCCAATATAGCGGCTATATGTTTTTCCATATAGCTGTTGTCTTCCGTGATACTGCCCAGGTTATTAACGGTTTCAAAAGCGTATTCATCAGCTTCAGCCAGCTTCAGTAACTTTTGTCCTTCCGCAGCGCTGATAAATTCTCCTTTTTCATTGAGTAATTTGAGTGCGTTCCATTCTTTAGGATTATGGCTTGCGGTCAAAATAATACCCCCGGCTGCTGCGGCCATGGTTACCGCAACTTCAACGGTAGGCGTAGTGCTTAAGCCCAGGTCAACCACCTCGAATCCCATAGATTGAAGCGTGGCCGCTACCAGTTGGGAAACCATCGCGCCGGAAATCCTGCCATCACGACCAATGATGATCTTTTTGTTTCCTGTACTTCTTTTTTTGACCAGCACACCGAAAGCTGCCGTATATTTTACGATATCAACAGGGGTTAGTCCGCTACCCGGGGCGCCGCCAATTGTGCCTCTTATACCGGAAATAGATTTGATCAGAGCCATTTTATCTTAAGTTTTGGATGCAAATTTAATTTAAAAAGCAAGGCGGGCATCGTTATTTTCTCACTTAACATTCTTTAAGCCTTTTTATTGGAAAATGGCTTTATTTTTGCCGGTCTTTATATATTTGAACAATGACCGAGACAAAAGAATGGTTTGAAAGCTGGTTCGACTCTCCCTATCACGGAATGCTTTACCAGCGCCGGAACGAACATGAAGCAAAGGCTTTTATTGATAAATTGTTTGCCTGGTTGCGACCCGCGGCAGACTCCAGTATATTGGATATTGCCTGCGGTGATGGCAGGCATGCTGCTTATATGAAAAATTATGTGCACGAAGTAATCGGTATTGACCTTTCCGAGCACCGCATCAACAAAGCGCAGCAGCTGGCAAAGGAAAACCTGAACTTCTATAAACAGGATATGCGTCATGTATTCCGTTTGAACTATTTTGATTATGCCTTCAACTTTTTTACCAGTTTCGGGTATTTTAAACATAACCGGGACAATGTCATTGCTGCCGATTCTTTTGCCAAAAGCTTAAAGCCCGGAGGGAAGCTCATGATCGATTACATGAACGTAGACCTTGTTAAAGATCACCTGGTAAAAGAAGAATTGGTAGAAGTGGAAGGGATTAAATTTTGCCTGCACCGTAAGTCAGAAGGGGGCAAGATCATTAAAACGATACAGTTTAAAGATCTCGCCGGTAAAGCATACGAGTTTGAAGAAGTGGTCTCCGAATTCCGGCAAGCCGATTTTGAAAATATGTTTGCATCCTGCGGTTTAAAGCTGATCAAGACTTTCGGGGATTACGAGTTGAATGAGTTTGATGTGGAAAAGTCTTCCAGGCTGATCATGATCTTTGAAAAAAATTAGGGCAGTCTTTCGCTTTAACTATTTTGAAAGGCCCGGTAAATTATCGGGCTTTTTTCTTTTCCACCTTCTATGGGTCCAGAGCCAGGTTTCGGGCTGCCTCAAAATGGCCGCTTCTATGGCCCGGGTGTGCATTTCAGAGATCGAACCTTCTTCCGGGTAGTTTTTCGGGTCATCAACTAAGACATAACCTTCTGCCCGGTAATAACCCCGTTTTAAACGGATAAAGTCGACAAAAATGACCGGGTAATTAAACTTGCGGGCGATGCGCTCAGGACCCCAGAACACAGGCGTGTCCTGGTTCAGAAATTTAGTCCAGTACATATTTTTTCCGGAAGGCGTTTGGTCGGTCAGGAAAACCGTAGCGCTTACAATTTGCTGGTTGCGGACCTGGCGCATGGCGCCGACCACATCTCTATCGGTAATCAACCGTGTTTTAAAACGCGTACGTACTTTTTCAATAATCTTATTAAAACCTTTATTGTGCAAGGGCCTGAAAATTGCGTAAAAAGTCTGTGGGGATTGCATGCTATAGGCATTTCCTGCCCATTCCCAATTGCCGTGATGGCCTATGGTTACCATTACCGATTGCTGCTGATCTGCATAGCTTTTAAAGATACTTAGCACCTCGTCTGAAATTGTAAATCTTTTGTACAGCTCTTTATAAGACAGGGAGAGACTCTTCACGATTTCAAATACCAGGTCGCAGAAATATTGATAAAACTTTTGGGCAATTACCTGTATTTCCTGTTCACTCTTATCGGGGAAAGAGTTGCGTAAATTCGTTAAAATAACCTTTTTACGATATCCGATACAATCAAACAGGAGGAATTTGAAAAAGCCCGAAAATACATAGAGTACCCGCAGCGGTAGCAGCGAGACCAGGTACAATAAGGGATAAACAAAGTAATAAGACAACATGAATATTAAGGAATAAACCGGGTAACGATCAGGGAAGAGTTAGTTCCTCCGAAACCGAATGAATTGGACAGGAAAGTGTCGAACTTACCTTCGCGCGTTTCTGGTATTATATTGATTTTCGCAGTATGCTCATCCGGGTTCTCGAAATTGATATTGGGTGCCATGAAGTCATTTTGCAACATCAGGGTACTGTAAATGATCTCACTGGCGCCGGCCATCCAGCACTCATGCCCGGTCATAGACTTGGTAGAGCTTACCGGCACTTTGGACCCGAATACCTTAAAGATAGCTTCGGCTTCCACGCCATCACCTGCAGGCGTCGAGGTAGCATGCGCATTCACATATTGGATCTGATCGGCCCTTAAACCGGAATCTTTTAATGCTTTATTTATGGAAACCACCTGCCCGTTGGTACTGGGATTGGAAATGTGTTCCCCGTTAGAAGAAAAACCGTAGCCTACAATCTCTGCGAGGATATCAGCGCCCCTGGCCCGGGCGGCTTCGAGACTTTCTATAATGACGGTAGCGGCGCCACCACCCGGTACTAAACCGTCGCGGTCCCTGTCAAATGGTCTTGAGGCCTTTGTAGGTTCCGACTCCCTGCTGGAAAAAGTACCCAAAGCGTCGAAATTAGCCATAGAGTAATTATTGATTTCCTGCGCACCGCCGCAGATTACCCGGTCCTGTAAGCCATTTTTTATAAACAGGTAACCCATGCCGATCGAATGCGAACCGCTGGCACAGGCGGCGCTCAGCGAAAAGTTGATACCGGTCAGTTTGAAAATTGTGGACAGGTTCATGGTTACGGTAGAGTTCAACACTTGGAATACAGAGCCTGAGCCCAGCATCATAGTGTCCTTTTTTTCCCTTACGACATCAAAGCCTTCAATGATCGGTTGTGCGGTGCTGTCATTGCCGTAAATAATGCCGGTTTCGTTTTTATGGATAAAATCAGCGTCCAGTCCGGCCTGTGCTAATGCTTCCAGGGTGGCCATGTAGGCAAATTCTGCCTGTTCCGGCATCATGATCCGGGAGCGGCGGTCCAGTAACTTTTTTAATTCCGGTTTGGGTACCAGGCCGCCTAAGGCAGAGCGGTAACCGATAGCTTTTCTTTCCGGGATATAAACGATCCCCGATTTTCCATTGAATAACGAATCTCTTACTGCTTCTTTATTAACCCCTAAGCAGGAGTAAATACCCATACCGGTTATTACGACGCGATGGCTCATGAATGACTGTCTGATTTGCTGCAAATATAAAATTAAATAAGCTTAGCAAGGCGGAAGAAAATAGCGGCCGGCTTTTACTATGGTTGATCAACCGGGTTTTAATGGTGATGTGTAGGTGATCCAGGCCTGCTTCACGCATGCGGGTTGGGACGAAATAGAAGTAGGGCGGAGCGGGGACTAATGGTTTTTTATTAGCGCTTAGCTGGTTAGAGTAGGGGAGGCTATGCTGTCCTGTTAGATTAACCAAACTTTATGCCTAATAATGCTAACTCCACAACTTTCTACATTGATCCATGCTAACTCCACAACTTTCTACATTGATCCGTTTTATTACGTGTATAAATAGAATCGCCATTGTTATGTCTTTTTAATCGTAACAAAAGGTCTTCTGTAAAACCTTTATAATAGGATCTGTCGCGCTCGATTTTAATAATATATACAAAATACATAAAAGAAAAAGAGCTCTACATCTGTAAAGCTCTTTTGCGGACTGGACGGGACTCGAACCCGCGACCTCCGCCGTGACAGGGCGGCATTCTAACCAACTGAACTACCAATCCTTTCGTTGGTGTGAAAATATTTTATTTCGATCTCACTTCGAAACTCGCAAACAATCCTCGAATTGTTTTGCGGACTGGACGGGACTCGAACCCGCGACCTCCGCCGTGACAGGGCGGCATTCTAACCAACTGAACTACCAATCCATTCTCTGTTTTAACCTCGGCTCTTTCGCTTTGGGATTGCAAAGATAATTGTTTTTTTATTCCTGCAAAATATTTCTTTAAAATTTTAAAAAATAATGACTCGTATGATCTACATGCTGCTCAATGCGCTCCTGCCGTTTATTTACAAGTGTACTCGTAAGTATAATTGATAGTAGGGTAGCCTTCATGTACTGAAGACACTTGCTTAATATAGCCATTGCCATTGAATTTATAGGTAATGTTGCCGGAATAGTTGCACTGCACCAGGTTTGCAGTTTTACCAACAGGTACATAACCCCTTTCAATAAGGCTGTTGATATAATTGAAATCTCCTTCCTGGAAGGCTATACTGTTGTAATACTTTAAACCCGTTAACAGGTTATTCCCTGCTGAACTATGCGCACCGGTCATATTTCCCCCGGCCCAATCATAAATGACAGTATCTACGTGGGTACCGGAATGAATATACTCTGCAATAGTATTGTTGTTTTGGTAGGCATAAGTCCTGGTTTCTGAAGTGCCGTCTTTAAACGTGATCATTGCAGTATCCAGCATTTTGCTGTCCTTGTTATATTTCAGCACCGCTTGTTGCTCCAGGACGTTGTTTACTCGTGTAAAAACAGTCACCTTATTACCTTCCTCTTCATACAGGTAGGTACGCAGCAGTCCTGTGGTGATCATCGTATCTATTCTTCCCTTTGCATCATAGCGGATACTTAAAGGGCTTGCAAAATAGCCGGTAACGGCACTTATTTTACAGTTGCCTTTTATGGCGCCGCCTCCTTGATTATCTTCCTTTTCACAGGACGCAAAAAATATAGCGGCAGCCAGGGGCACTAAGGCAAGGATCTGAATACGGTTGAATTTCATATTATAATGTTAAAAAAAGGTATAGCAAAGCTACTCGCTTTTAGCTGGATCAAAAAATACTTATGATAATTAATTTATTTAGTTAGACGAAATCCGCCGTGGAATACTTAGACGGCTGCAATGAAGCATTAAAATAGCTAAATTGCGGTATAAAAGGAACAGGATTATGTTGGTTAAGGTATTTGGTAGCGCGGTACATGGCGTAGCCGCAATGACGATTACGATTGAGGTAGATACAGTGCCCGGCTCAGGCTATTACATTGTCGGCCTGCCGGATAACGCCGTTAAAGAGAGTGTCGACCGGATACTTTCCGCTTATAAAAATAACGGCTTTAAGAGTCCGAGGTATAAAATGGTGGTAAACATGGCGCCGGCAGACATACGGAAGGCGGGGTCGGCCTACGACCTGCCTATAGCGATAGGTATGTTGGCGGCTACAGAGCAGATCGATAGCAGCCGCTTGGGAGAATACATTATAATGGGTGAACTGCAGCTTGATGGGAGTCTCAGGCCTGTAAAGGGCTGCCTGCCCATCGCTATCCAGGCAAGAACAGAAGGATTTAAAGGAATGATCGTCCCGGTCCAAAACGCCCGGGAAGCGGCAATGGTCAATCAATTGGAGGTATATGGCGTACAGCATATCAGAGAGGTAGTGGCCTTGCTGGAAGGCAATACCGGCATACGGCCGACCCAGGTAGATACGCGGGCAGAATTTGCTGCCGCGCAGGAGCAAATAGACCTGGATTTTGACGAAGTCAAAGGCCAGGAAAACATTAAAAGGGCACTGGAAATTGCAGCGGCGGGTGGACATAACGCCATACTCATCGGTCCGCCGGGTTCAGGAAAAACGATGCTGGCAAAACGTTTGCCAACCATTTTACCGCCGATAACGTTGCAGGAAGCTTTAGAAACCACTAAAATTCACTCTGTGGCCGGCAAGCTGGCCGATAATGCCTCTTTAATCGCGCAGCGGCCTTTCAGAAGTCCGCATCATACGATTTCTGATGCGGGTCTTATAGGTGGCGGCGGTTTCCCGCAACCGGGAGAGATCTCCCTGGCGCACAATGGGGTCTTGTTCCTGGATGAATTGCCGGAATTTAAACGTACGGTACTTGAAGTGATGCGGCAACCTATGGAGGAAAGACGGGTA
>CAXYKQ010000100.1:0-7117 GCA_964277835.1 uncultured Edaphocola sp.
TTAAAGCTTTTGAAAGGGATGAGACTGCTGCCAATAAACAATACCTCAACAAAGTAATGGACGTTTCCGGAACCGTACAGGAAATCAGCCAGAACCAGGACGGTCAAATGGTGGTCTTGCTGGCTTCGGAAGATCCTTTGTCAGGTGTACAGTGTACGATGCGCGAAGCTATAGCGAATGTCAAAGCCGGCGATCAGTTGAAGATAAAAGGCTTCTGTAATGGCTATGTTATGACCGTGATCTTATCTGATTGTATTCAAACCAAATAATGCGAAAGATGAGCGACCGGATTTGTTTAGTTTTAAGTAGCATTTTGTTAAGTGCAGCATTGAGCTCCTGTAAACATGAGCCCATGCCCGGACCGCAAAACCCGGGAACGATTGACAGTACCGGGATAAACCAGCCTGTAGATACAGCAAATCCCAGCTTCACCAATGTCATACTGCCGATTTTTATCGCCAACTGTTCCGGATGCCACAACGACAACCTGCCCAATGACGGGTACAATTTTACTACCTATGAAAAGATAAAAGCGAAAAAGTTTTATGCCGGGAACCCGGATAACACCAAGCTTTATGAATCGATCATAGAAGATGATGAAGCCGAAAGAATGCCGCAGGCACCCAATCCCAGGTTGTCTTCAGGGCAAATATTGTTAATCAGGAACTGGATCCTCCAGGGCGCTCCAAATAATTAAACCCCAAAAGAATTTATATGAAACGATCATGGAAACATACTCTTACAGCCCTATTGAGTATCGCCGCATTAACCGCTATCGGCTGTTATAAAGACAATGCACAGGATATGTATCCGCCGGCGGACGGCGGCGCGGGCTGTGATACCAGCAACGTAACCTACAGCAATACGGTAAGTCCGATCATAACAGAAAAATGTGCCACAGCAGGTTGTCATGCCGATATTTACACAACCGGCATTGATTTATCTGCTTATGCAGGAGTAGCGGCTATTGCTAACTCAGGAAAGCTCATGGCATCTATAACGCACCGTAGCGGTACCTCTGCCATGCCCAAAGGCTTACCAAAACTGGACGACTGCTCCATTGCAAAAATCAAAAAATGGGTGGACAAAGGCGCTCCCAACAATTAATCTGTAACCAAACTAAAATATCAAGTAATGAAAAAGGTAATAATCGTATTGGCAATGGTTGCCACCGCACAATTGGCACAAGCGCAAAAATACATGACCCGTACGGGAAAAGTTTCCTTCTTCAGTGCGACCAAGATGGAAAACATCGAAGCATTTAATAATGAGTCGGCGGCTGTCCTGGACAGTAAGAGCGGCGACCTCGTTTTCCAGATACCGGTAAAGAGCTTCAAGTTTGAAAAAGCACTGATGCAGGAGCATTTTAATGAGAACTACATGGAAAGCGATAAATTTCCCAAGTCCGAATTCAAAGGGAAAATAGATAATATCAGCGCGGTAAACTTTTCAAAAGACGGAACCTACCCGGTTACTGTTTCCGGTAATATGACCATTCATGGAGTGACCCAGAAAGTGCAGACAAAAGGTACGGTCAAAGTTGCGGGCAAAAGCATTACGCTGAACTCACAATTCAATGTAAAACCCGCTGATTACAAGATAAGCATTCCTTCGATAGCAGCCGGTAAAATTGCTACCTCGATACAGGTAACCGTAGCCAGTGTTTTAAAAGCTATTTAATTATTATAAACTTTTTAGTGCCTCTCTATTTATGTCTAATCAATTGATAAAAACTTTTTTTGCCTGCTTTTTCATGATGAGTCCCTTCGTAATGAAGGCGCAGAACGATTCTACCGGTACTAAAGAAGAGCAGGACCTTTCTAAACTCCTGGAAAATGAAGACCAGTCGGGTACCGCTGCCAAACAGTATACTACGGCGACCTTTAAAACTACGCGTATTGCTAACGGGCATAGTATTGAGAATGTCGGTAAAGGAATTTTGGATTTCAGGATCAACCACCGGTTCGGTTCCGTTGACGGAGGATTTAAGGAGTTTTTTGGCCTGGATAATGCGGTTACCCGTATCGGTTTTGATTATGGCATCACCGATTGGTTGATGGTGGGTATTGGCAGAAGCACTTTCAGGAAAGAAACCGACGGGTTTGTGAAAGTGCGTATATTGAGGCAGACTGACGACAATGCTATGCCAGTCTCCTTAAGCTATGTGGGTGCCGCTTCGGTGCAGGGTACTAAACTGGTTGATAATCCTGCAGGTACTGATTATCCTTTTTCCAACAGGCTGGGCTATGTGAACCAGTTGCTCCTTGCCCGTAAATTTTCAAATTCATTTTCATTGCAGCTGATGCCTACGCATGTACATAATAATTTCGTGTTCTATGCCGATGAGCCTAACGATATTTTTGCTATGGGAGCCGGTGGCCGCCTTAAATTGAGTAAGCGGCTGGCTTTGACGGCAGAATATTATTACCAGGTAGGCGACCGCATGCGCGACAGCAGGAATTCCTTTACGCTTGGCCTGGATATCGAGACCGGTGGTCACGTATTCCAGTTGATGTTCTCCAACTCCACCGGCGTTTCCGAGCGTTCGGTAATTGGCAATACCACGGAGCGCTGGGATAAAGGACAGCTGCATTTCGGCTTTAATATTTCGAGGGTATTTACCGTAGTAAGGCCCAGGGAGTTTAAAGACAGCAGGAATAAAATATGGTAATACAGGTGTATGTAAATCTGAGCAACAGGTACGGTTACTACGGTACCTGTTTTGATTTTCAAGACCCGGCGAGGTAGGGACAATATTCAATAAGCGATATTCATGTATTGGACACTCTCTTCAAGACCGGTGCGGTTTTCTTATTTTTTGCTCCAGCCGTTTTTGGTAGTGTTGCTGCACTTCGTGGTGCTTAAACTGAGCGGAGTGGCGGTAGCATCGGTATGGTACCTTTGCTGGCGATCCACGCGATAGCGATTCAAATGACGGTAATGCTTTTCCTCTATCTCATTGTAGGGGTATTACTCAATTACCGCAACAGCTTTATATGGATAGGGGCCGGTGCGTTTGTTTTCGAACTTGCAACAATACTGGTGAACGGGGAATCCAGCTTAACGGCATTTTGTCAACAGGGCACCGATCGTTTGATCAACCTATCCTTCTTGCTACCCAATATATGGGCTGCGATCCTTATGCTCGTGCTGGCCACGAAACTTAAAAAGTAAAAAGGTGCTATCCTACAGACAGCACCTTTTTAAAATATTTATTCAGGAAATTACATTTTCCACTCGTCTACAGAAGTATCTTTAAGTTCTGTAACTTCAATTGTTTCAGTACTGCTTTGGCTGTAAACAGGCGCCGGTGCAGTTACATATTCACCATTATTTTGTTCTGCGTCATCATGGTTGAACGCGTCAAAGTCAAAATCAGGCATTAAATCCGTTTTTACAAAGTCAATAGTTTCTGTAAGCGCGGTCAAGAATTTGTTGAAATCTTCTTTGTACAAAAACATTTTATGACGGTCATAACCATCGTCATTAAATCTTTTTTTGCTTTCAGTGATAGTGATAAAGTAATCATTACCCCTTGTTTCCCTAACATCAAAAAAGTAAGTTCTTCTTTTTCCGGCTTTAATCTTCTTGCTGAAGGCTACCTCTGCATTACGCTTCTCTTCGTAGTTTTTGTTGTTTTCGTACGACACCGTTCTTAGATTTAATTGTGAATGAATGTACTGCAAATATAATAAAGCCAAAATTTTAACCAAGAATTTGGAATTATTTTTTATAAATTTTCCTTATAATTTATTATTTTATGCTTGGCAATTATTGCTTCGCTACCCTTTTTGATCAATTGAAATACGGGCTCATATCCGGATTCATCTCCATACCAGGGGTCAGGCACCTCCCTTTTTTCCCCGGGGAAAAGCGCCTCCAGGAAAAAATGCACCTTTTGCAGGTCAGCAGCTGTACGGGCGAGCCTTCTGACTTCATCGTAGACATCACGGGCCATTACATAGATAAGATCATAGGTGTCGAAGTCATTGACGCGAAACCGGGCAGCCCTTTGCGCACCGATATCATAACCGTTTTGCCGGCAGACTTTCTGCGAGTATCGATGCGGGGCTTCCCCGGTGTGGTACCCGTTGGTACCGGCTGAATCCACCTCCCAGTCCAGCCCGGCTGCGACAGCCAATTGCTGCGTTATGCCTTCGGCAATGGGCGAGCGGCAAATATTACCGAGACATACCATTAAAACTTTCATGTATTATAATATTTAGATGTAAAACGGATAAAAATATTGATTCATCGCGGATCTCGCGAATGCAAAATTATATCTATAATAATAGAGGATATATTTTGGTTTAACATTAGTTTTTGGTAAATTTGCCCACTTTATTAAAAAAATTCACTATAGGAATATGGCAATTATTCAGAAAATTCGTGATAAATATGCGAAAGTTGCAGGTGGCGTTATCGTACTGGCCCTTGTAGGTTTTGTATTAATGGATGCGACAAGTGGTGGCCGGGGCGGTGGTCTTTTCGGTCCTTCTTCGACAGTAGCCAAAATAGATGGACAAAAAATTGACGTAACAGATTACGATAAAGCAGTAAGTGCCCAGGAAGAGCAGATGAGAGCACAAAATCGCCCTTTGGACGAGAATGCTACTGCACAGCTCAGAGACCAGGTCCTGAACCAGATGGTGATGGACAAGCTGACAACAGGACTTAATGAAAAATTAGGTATTTCCGTTTCTGATGTTGAACTGAAAGAAATGTTGAACCCGGCTAATCCTGACCCTATGGTACGCCAGGCATTTACCAATCCTCAGACCGGTGAATTTATGGCAGACCAGGTCGCCAGCACCATAGCGCAGTTTGAGAAAACAAAAGACCCGAAGATGAAGGCACAGTGGGAAAGCTTCAGAGGCGCCCTGATCGCCTCCAAGCTCCAGGCCAAACTGAATGGACTGCTGAACGGTAGCTTATATACCCCTAAGTTTGTATTAGACGACCTGAGCGATGCTCGTACAAACGCAGCAAATATTTCATTTGTAAACTTACCTTACACATTGATCAGCGATGATAAAGTAAAAGTTACCGATGAGGATATCAATAAGTACGTTGCCGCGCACAAAAAAATGTTTGAAGTTAAAGAACCAAGCAGAAGTATCGATTACATCGCCTTTGACATCAAACCTTTAGCGGACGATTCCATGCGCGTACGCACGCAACTGGAAGAGTTAAAAGAGAAAATGGCAACGACAACAGATATTGACAACTTTATAAAAGTAAACTCTGCGACCCCGGCTCCGGCGACTTACCAGTCTGAAGAGGTGATCAACCAAATGCCTAATGCAGAAATGATCAAAACTGCTGCTATTAATGCAGTTGTAGGACCATTCGCTTACGGACCGGATATGGCTATCGCTAAAATTCTTGAGCGGGCTACTGTACCGGATACCGTTAAAGTGCGTCATATCCTGGTGGCTACCAAACAAGGCGGCAAAGAGGTGCGTACCGATGCTCAGGCACAGGCAAGAGTAGACAGTATGCTGGCTATGGAAAAATCAGGCGTTCCTTTCGATTCCCTGATCAAAACTTATTCTGATGACAACATCGCTCAAAACCCTAGTGGCGAATACGAATTGCCCCTGAGCCAGAGAGCAGGATTTACTAAGGAATTCGGTGACTTCGCTTTCAGCGGCGCGGGTGCGGGGTCTTCTAAGGTAGTTAAAGTTGAAAGTGCGGGTTATTCCGGTTTCCACTATATCCAGATCATTAAAAAGAGCGATAAGAGTGTCAACAGTACTAAAATCGCTTACGTAGTTAAGCCGGTATCTATTGATAACAGTACTTATAACAAAGCCTATGCTGCTGCTTCTGCTTTTGCCACAAAAGTAGCGAATGCACCTGCAAACTTTGCTAAAGAAGCGGCCGCTTCCGGCTTGGTAGTTCAGTCGGCACAAGGCTTAAACCGTAACAGCAGCCTGGTACAAGGTGTCGGTGCTTCCGGGGAACTGGTAAAATGGGCTTATGATGCTAAGGCGGGCGCTGCCTCCCCGATCTTCAATGTCGGTGCTAACAAAATTGTTGTCGCTAAATTAAGTGAGATCAACGAGCCGGGTATATTGAAGCCTGCCGGAGCGGTAAAAACAAGCATTGAGAACATGATCCGGCAGCAAAAGAAAGCAGCGCTTTTGATTGATGCCAACAAACAAAAGACTTCGCTTGCAGCTATCGCTTCTGATAACCAGGTGGAAGTCGCTACGGCTGATTCTGTTACCTTCTCTTCCCCTATGATCCAGGGCTTGGGTAATGAGCCTAAAGTATTAGGTTATACTTTCTACAAAGGATTTAAAGAAAACACGCTTTCTCCGGGTATTGCCGGGTTTAGCGGGGTACAATTCATTACGGTAAGTCAGCGTTTCGCAAAACCAGGAATGGGCCGCGACCTTAAAATGGAAAGACAAATGAGCGAGGCTATGCTGAAAGGCAGGGCCGCACAAATGATCCTGGAAGGGCTGCGTCAATCCGTGAAATTTGAAGATTTAAGATACAAACTGTACCGGTAAAACGATTATTTTCCAATAGCAAGCGGGCGCTCCATGAGTGCCCGCTTTTTTAGGTCCTGTAAGTGGCCTACCGCTAAACTGAACAATTATTCCTAAATTTGCGCATATTTTTGGCAACACTAACCGCATGGCCCAAGCGAAAAAGCTCTGTTTTACCGTTACAAACGACCTGAATTACGATCAGCGTATGATCCGCATCTGCACGACACTGGCAACGGCAGGTTACGAGGTTACGCTTATCGGGGTACAGCGCAAGTATTCGCCTGAACTGGTAGCAAGACCGTTTAAACAAAAGCGTTTACCGATACTCGCCGACCGCGGCCCGCTCTTTTTTGCTTCTTACTGGACCGTACTTTTTTTTTACCTGCTTTTTAAGCGTACCGATGCGATTTGCGCAATTGACCTTGATACTATGTTGCCGGTGTACTATGCCAGCAAGCTAAAAGGGTGTAAGCGGCTCTACGACGCTCATGAACTATTTACTGAAACCAAAGAGCTGGTGGAAAAGCCGGTCCATGCCCGGTTTTGGAAATGGCTGGCCAAGCGCTACATTCCCCGTTTCCCTATAGGCTATACCGTAGGCAATATGGTAGCCA
>CAXYKQ010000101.1:0-6158 GCA_964277835.1 uncultured Edaphocola sp.
TCATCAACGATACCATAAGCTTTAGCTTCTTCAGCCAGCATCCAGTAATCACGCATACTGTCTTCGGCAATTTTTTCAAACGGCTGGCCGGTATGTTCCGAAATAATGGTGTACAAATTCTCTTTTATTCTTTTGATCTCTTTAACCGTTACTTCGATATCGGTAGCCTGGCCGCCAATGGCACTGCTCGGTTGGTGGATCATGATACGGCTGTGACGCAAAGCAGTCCTTTTACCTTGTGTGCCGGCGCACATCAACACCGCACCCATACTGGCAGCCATACCGGTACAGATGGTAGCCACATCCGGGTTGATAATCTGCATCGTATCGTAGATACCCAAGCCTGCATATACACTACCTCCGGGGCTATTGATATACATTTGAATATCACGGGAGCGATCGGCGCTTTCCAAAAACAATAATTGTGCAGTAACGATGTTGGCCACATAATCATTAATAGGTTCTCCCATAAAAATGATCCGGTCTACCATCAACCTGCTGAATACATCGATCGCCTGCATCTGCATCGGGCGCTCTTCGATAATGTAGGGAGTAAGTGCCGTCGGATCAGCACTGATATGAGCAGCATATTGATCAAAGGTATTACTGCTAATCCCCCGGTGCTGTATCGCGTATTTTCTAAATTCTTTTGAATCCATAATAATATATCTTTAATTAAGCTAGTCTTTACAAATATCAATCCAAAAAACCGGAATGCCAAATTTGCAGGTTTAATCAATAAACTCCTGCCGATTAGTGCATTTTGCTACAACTGCGCTTTGATTCCGTCCCATAAACGGACTCTCATTTCCAGGGAACGTATTGCCGCATCAGTAGCTTCCTGCCATTTCGCAGCATCTTCGCCACATAACCTGCTCACCATTTGCATGCCCAGGTCACTGTGCTCACCGCCATCTACCTCGATATGTCTTTCCAGGTAGTATTTTAGAATGGACAGTTTTTCCGGGTAAGTGGTGGCCAGGGAACGGACAAGACCGATAAACATATCGGGAATGATATCTTCCCGGCCAAAGGTAAACACGGAAGCGACAATATGCACCGGTGCATGAAAAGCGATATCAAAAGTATAGGTCAGGAATGCTTTTACGGCTTCATGAAGTGGGCTTGCCGCAATATACTCCTTGTAATTTTCTGCGGTCAGGCCGGCAGAGAAGTCAAGTACGGGGCGGGTATCCACTCCCAATTGCGTCATTGCCTCCAGGTATAATTCAAAGTGGCTGCAACGTTTTCCCTGCTCATCCACATCACTTTCTTCGCCGGTAACGATTTCGTTGATCAGGAACCGGGTTTCCGCATCTCCTACCGGTTGCCAGGGCAGGCTAACAGAGGTTAAGCGGATTTGAAGTGCTTTCAAAAGGCTCATAAAGTCCCAAACCGCGTACACATGGTTCTGGGTAAACACTTTAAGGTTTTCCATTTCCTTTATACTGCTGTAAAGCGGGTGGTCCGCGAGTTGCTGACGCAGGGGATTAAGGGCAGCTTGCAGCTGGTCTATTTTTGAAACGCTAAGGGTTGCAGACATGACATTCAATATTTTGCCTGCAAAATTAGGCTTTAAGTGTTATCGGGGAATAGTAATTCTATGCTAAAATTTTATGGTGAACGGGAGGCGGAGAGGGTCGATAGGGTCCGCTGTGCTACCTTTCCTGTTGAGGCCCCTCTTTTGCCGACAGCCTTAATTCACATACCCGGCTCATTTCCCGTATTGCATCCCCGGCTTCCAAATCCTTTACACCCTACATGAGTAATTTCCGCTAAAACAACTACATTTGCATATTAAACCAGAGTACATATTATGCAGTTTTTAGATTTTGAGAAGCCGATTGAGGACTTAACACAGCAATTGGAAAAAATAAAAGCTTTGGCAGAAAAAAATAACGTGGATATGTCCGCTTCTGTAAAAGAGCTGGAAACAACCATTGCCAATACCCGGAAAGAAATCTATTCTAACCTGACGCCCTGGCAACGTGTTCAACTGAGCCGTCACCCGGAGCGTCCCTATACTCTATACTATATCAACCAGATCTGTGATACCTTCACCGAACTGTTTGGCGACCGTAATGTGGCCGATGATAAAGCGATTGTAGGTGGTTTTGCGGAAATAGACGGTAATTCCGTAATGCTCATCGGGCATCAGAAAGGAATAAATACCAAGCAACGCCAATTGCGCAACTTTGGTATGGCCAACCCTGAAGGCTACAGGAAAGCCCTGCGCCTGATGAAACTGGCAGAAAAATTCAATAAACCCATCGTTACCTTAATTGATACCCCGGGTGCCTTCCCGGGCCTGGAAGCCGAAGAGCGCGGACAAGGCGAAGCCATTGCCCGTAACCTGTTTGAAATGGTGAACCTGAAAGTTCCGGTTATCTGTATCATCATCGGAGAAGGGGCTTCCGGCGGCGCCTTAGGCATCGGTATCGGCGACAAAGTAGCCATGCTGGAAAACACCTGGTATACGGTAATCTCCCCGGAGAACTGCTCTACCATCTTGTGGCACAGCTGGGATTATAAAGTACAGGCCGCAGAACAATTGCACCTGACTTCTAAAGACATGTCCTCTTTCGGACTGGTAGACGACGTAATCCCGGAACCGGAAGGCGGCGCACACAACCAACCGGAGGCTATGGCCGAAACGCTGAAGCAATACATCCTGGACAATATCAAGAAATTATCTTCTGTAAAAGCAGATAAACGCGTAGAACAACGTATTGATAAGTTCTCCAAAATGGGGGTATACGACGAAATTTAGTCTTCAAAAAAACCATATAAAAATATAAAGGCGAATGAGCTTTAACGGAGTTGGTGTGGCCCTGGTCACACCTTTTAACGCAGATAAGCGTATTGATTTCGAAGCATTAAAAAATTTGGTTGATTTCACGATAGAAGGTGGGGTTGATTTTTTAGTGGCTTTAGGAACCACGGCGGAAACCCCTACTTTAAGCGCAGAAGAGAAACTGGCTGTTTTAAACTGTATTATTGAGCATAACAATAAACGAAAGCCTGTAGTCCTGGGCCTGGGCAGCAATAATACACAAGAAGTACTCGAAGGCCTTAAAAAGTACCCGATGGAACAGGTAGACGGTATTCTAAGCGTAGTGCCTTACTATAATAAACCTTCCCAGGAAGGTTTGTTCAGGCATTTCAGCGCCATAGCCGAGGCAACTGATAAGCCGATCATACTTTATAATGTTCCCGGCAGAACGGTAACCAATATGCTGCCGGAAACCTCGATTCGCCTGGCCAACGCGCACAAAAATATCGTGGCTATTAAAGAAGCCAGCGGTAATATGGCCCAATGCATGGAACTGGTGCAAAATGCACCGGAACATTTCAGTGTGCTGTCCGGGGATGATAACCTCGTTGTCCCGCAGGTAGCGATTGGCTTCAAAGGCGTGATCTCCGTTGCGGCCAACAGTTTCCCGAGGTATTTCTGTAAAATGGTGCACGATAGCCTGGCCGGCAACTTTAACAGCGGCAGACAATTGCACTATAAATTATTAAAAGGCATCGACCTGCTTTTTGCAGAGGGTAATCCCTCCGGTGTAAAATATGTATTGCATAAAAACGGCATTATCCAAAATGAACTGCGCCTGCCGCTGATCCCGGCTTCGGAAAAACTGGCTACAGCATTCGATGCGTACTTAGCCCAACTTTAAATTATAAATTACAAGCTGCCCGAATGAAGCACTTACCCAATATTCTTACGCTGTGTAACCTGGTTTGCGGTTGTATCGCCATTTCCTTTGTCCTGACCGCGCATCCGCACCTGATCACTACCAATGGCGGTATGGATTATTATCCTATACTGGGCTCTTCAAAATTGGTTTACGGCAGTTATTTTATCTTACTGGCAGCCTTGTTTGATGTATTGGACGGGCTGGCGGCGAGAGCATTAAAAGCGGAAAGTCCGATCGGTAAGGACCTGGACTCCCTGGCGGACGTGGTTTCCTTCGGGGTAGCCCCTGCAATGATCATTTACCAGATGTTGTGGATGGCTTCCATGAGTGAACCAAAAGCAATGGAAGTAAACCCGTTCATTACCTTCCTCGCCTTTTTATTGCCTTGCTTCGGGGCTCTTCGCCTGGCAAGGTTCAACCAGAACAATAAAGCACAATCACAATATTTTACCGGTATGCCTATCCCGGCAGCCGGTATTTTTGTTGCACTTTTACCCCTAGCCATATTCTCTCAGACCGGTATACTGGGAGGGCTCCGGGACCAGCTTACGGCTGCCATACAAGACAAATGGGTACTGATCGGTTTTGTAGTCATTTTATCGGCATTAATGGTGAGCAAAAGACCGTTCCTGAAATGGAAAGCACCGGTGGCCGGCATAGGCGGCTGGTGGGCCCATGCCCTGATCATAATCGCTGCTGTGGCCGGGTTTATGCTACTGGGTTTTGCCGGGTTTATTATTGCTTTTTTAGTTTATATACTCACTTCAATGCTTTATCGTTACCCGGCTATTCAAAAATAATATTTCATGAAATTGTACCTGGTACCAACGCCTGTAGGCAATTTAGGAGATATCACTTTACGCGCTTTGGAAGTGCTGAAGCAGGCGGACGCCATTTTGTGTGAAGATACGCGTACCAGCGGGAAACTGCTGAAACATTACGAGATTCAAAAGCCGCTTTACAGCTATCACCAGCATAATGAGCACAAAGTCACCGAGAACCTGGTCGCACAATTACAGGCCGGGAAAAGCCTGGCTTTAATTACAGATGCCGGTACGCCGGCAGTATCTGACCCGGGGTTTTACCTGGTAAGGGCTTGTGTACGGCATAACATTGAAGTAGAATGTCTGCCCGGAGCAACCGCCTTCGTTCCTGCCTTAGCCGTCTCAGGACTCCCTACACAGCGGTTTACCTTCGAAGGGTTTCTTCCCCAGAAAAAGGGCCGCAAGACCATGCTGGAAAAGCTGGCAGAAGAAGAGCGGACTATGGTATTTTACGAGTCGCCGCATCGCCTTGTCAAATGCCTGGAAGAGCTGAAAGAATTTATGGGCAGCGAGAGACAGGCCAGTGTAAGCCGGGAGATCAGCAAGCTGTTTGCCGAAACGAAAAGGGGTTCCTTAGAAGAACTGATCCGGTATTACACCGCACATCCTCCTAAAGGCGAAATCGTTATCGTTCTAGCCGGTAAAGAAGCAGTTAAGGCAAAGAAAAATAAATACAAAAGCGATACGGAAGACGAGGAAGAGGACGAATTAACGGATTAATATTTGCTCAAACTATTATCTAGTCTTACTTTCGCATCTGAAAAATATATAATCTAAGAAAAGAACATACGATGATGAAACTGAAATTAATAAGCGCAGCGCTGCTTTCCCTGGTTATTTTAGCTGCCTGTGGCGATAAAGGTAAAAAGTCAGCGAAAACGAATACACCTGCACAAAGCAACCAATCTAAAAATGAAAATGCCGGTTTAAAACTGGCGTTTGTCAATGCAGATACCCTGAATAAATATTACCTGTACCTGAAAGACCAGGAAGCTGCTTTTAAGAATAAGCAGGATGCTTATGAAGGAGAGATGGCCAATAAAGAAAAAGCACTACAAAATGAGTTTGCCGCGTTCCAGAAAAAAATCCAGGCTGGTACCATGACGCAAACAGAAGGTGAAGCCACGCAAAAGCGCCTGGGCCAGCAACAACAAGCCCTGGAAAAGCGCCACCAGGCGATCTCTGCAGAGATCGCAAAAGAGCAAATGGCCATCCAGGAAGAGTTTCAAAAGAAACTGGACGGATTCTTAGCCGAATTCAACGAGGAAAGGGGATATGATTTCATTTTTACTTACCTGAAAAGCGGTGGCCCGATCTTGTACGCCAATAAAGCTTATGACATCACCCAGGAAGTACTGGACGCGATGAATGAAGATTATAAAAACGGTGGCAACAAAAAGGATGCTCGTGCGGCGACCACAGATACTGCTAAAAAATAATCACACAAAATATTACGAAGCCAGACCTTATTTTGTCTGGCTTTTTGCTTTTTATGATCCAAAATATCAAACACATTATTTTAGACCTGGGCGGTGTACTCCTGGATATTGATTACCAACGGACAGAAGATGCTTTTGTAAAGCTGGGGCTGAAAGATTTTGCCCGGCAGTACACCCAGGCTGCACAAAGCAGCTTT
>CAXYKQ010000102.1:0-5653 GCA_964277835.1 uncultured Edaphocola sp.
AAGCTGATTTATGCCTTTGGTCTGAACCTGGGTATCGCTTTTCAATTACAAGATGATTACCTGGATAGTTTCGGTACCGCCGCGGCTGTAGGCAAACAAATTGGCGGCGACATCCAGGCTAATAAGCAAACTTTTTTAGCCATCAAAGCTCTGTCCGTAGCTGACGAGGCAACTGCCGCGGAACTTAGTCGTACAAAAGCGCTTAACGGACCGGAAAAATTGAGCCAAACGCTTGCCATTTACCAGAAACTGGATATTGATACTGCCTGTAAACAAGCTATAGAAGCGTATACCCGCAAAGCTTTAGAAGCACTGGAAAAAGTGGCCGTACCCGAAGAACGCAAACAAGCTTTTGTTGACTTACTCAACTTCCTGATGAACAGAAATTTTTAAAAGGCACTAAATGTATAATAAATAGAAAGAACGCATCAAATTGTTGGTGCGTTCTTTTATTATAGCGAAGAAGGGTTAATATAACGTAACATTGTTATTGTTTTATTTTTTTAACGGACAAAACTTTAAAGCTCACAAAAATACTCAGCTGATAAAGTAATAGAAGCGGTATGGCTACTATCCAAATGCTCAGCCAGTCCGGTGGCGTAATCACAGATGCCACGATCAGTATAATAATAATCGCGAACTTATTGTAACGCTTCATCAAATCAGGTGTCAATATACCTACCTGCGATAAAAAGTATACCAAAACAGGTAGCTCAAAAACAACGCCCATTCCAATCATCAGATCACTCATCATATCGTAATAATTGCCGATCATAATATTGTTTTTGAAGTCCGGGCTGATCTCGTAACTGGCGAAAAAACTGATCGTGAATGGCGCGACAATAAAATAAGCAAAGCAGACCCCTGTTATAAATAACAAGCTCAACCAAAATACAATCCCTTTTGACTTCCTTATCTCCCGGTCATGCAATGCAGGCTTTATAAACCTCCAGAATTCCCAAACAATATAAGGGAAGGAAAGGATTAAGCCGATCACGAACGATACGGTAAAGCTCATCATAAATTGTCCGGCCAATTCGGTATTCTGGAAGTTAAGTTTAAAATCTCCCATACTCAATGCGTCGGTATGCATGGCTTTACCCAAACGATCAAACCATTGATAAGATATAAAATCAGGATGAGCAGGGGCCAATATGACATGAGTAAAAATCCACTCAATATTCAGAAAAATGAATATAGAACAGCCTATCGTCACCAACAGAGAACGGATCAGGTGCCAGCGAAAGGCTTCGATATGATCCATCAGGCTCATTGAGCCAGAATCGTCGGCTGATTTAAACTTGCGTATTTGTTGCAGAATAAGACTCATAGAAAATGTTTAACTATTGTCCACTAATTTTTTACGGTCCCTATCTCTTCTTTTTTGTTCATTTCGGTTTCGATATCATTCCTGATGCCGTCTTTAGCGTCTTTAAAATCGCGCATGCCCTTGCCGAGGCCTTTAGCTAATTCAGGTATTTTTTTACCGCCGAATAAAATGATGACGGCCAATATAATCCATAACCATTCTGTGCCACCCGGCATAGATAATAAGTAGATCGGATCGATGCTCAATAAGTTCATAAAAAGTGTTTTAAAGTTGTGAGATAATTTTCAAACAGCATGTGGCTGTTGAAGCATAACAAAAATGCCTTCCAAAATGCTGTCCGGCATTTTTGTTATTGTAAAAAAAAGAAACTGTTTTACTATTTTAAACGATAAACGGCGCCACAATAGACAATATCTGGTCTTTTGTCAGAGGCTCATCAAATGCTTCACTGGCATCGTTCATAGATACGGCTTTACCGTTGATATCTTTAATTTGAATGCCTGCCTGCACTGTATTTTCTTCACCGTCATAGCTGGCTTGCACGACAGGGCCAATGCCACTATCGTTGCCGGTAATCCATGGCTTCACATCAGCAAACCCGTTCGCTTTACGCATCTGGCGGATATGGGAAGCATGTCTTGCCTCTACTGAGTGTATATTTAATGCAGCAGTAAGCACATCGTTGTTGCTGATCAGGTTACCGGCCTGGCCTTTATAGGCACGCACCCCTGTATCTTCAAATGTTTGCGCAACAGCCAAAAAAGTCTGGTAATTCAGGAATACATCCGGGAAAGTACCGCCTGCAGTAAAATCAAAAGTAGGAGAAGAAACCGGTGTACCACCTGAAGCTTGGATGGCCGTTTTCAGGAAATTGACGTGGGCGGTTTCATGCTGCCCGATAGTTGCTATCGCGTTAGCTGCCGCCGCTGTTGGAAACAATGCCGGGTTAGCGCTACCTTGCTGATAAAAAGCTGCCTCCAGGTATTCGAGGGTTAACGCAAAGTTCAGTACATCGATGATAGATCCTGTAGATTGACCGTAGGCTTTTTTAAACATACTGCCTATAGCGAATGGCAGTGCTGCCAATGCAACTTTAGAACCAAAACTTTTGAAAATCTGCCTGCGCTGGCTCACTTTTTCAAATACTTCCGGGTCTGAATTTTCTATTTCGTTTAAGATATTTCCGAAGTTCATAAGAGTTTAATTTAGGAGGTGGGTAAATTTTTTGCAGATAATTTTGATTTAAGGTAGGTACTTGCGATGTTCAATACGGCACTCGGCTCACGACTAAGTTCTAATCCATTGGAGTCAACGACCTCCATATCGGCAAAACTGCCGTTGCTGATTATATCACGGATATAAGCTGCGTGACGGGCTTCCACTGATACGATTTTTCCTGCCAATAATAAATAATCAGCGTTGGCGATTAATTTACCGGCTCCGTTATAAGCTGAAACGCCGAGATCTTCAAAGGCTTTGGCAGCACCCAAGACGCTATTTCTGCTGTTGAAATCTATAGAAGAAAAGTCTACTTCAAGATCAGGGATAGCTGAACTGCCCAAGGCATTTTTAAAGAATTCGCGATGTGCGACTTCGTGATTTCTGATTTCGGTCAGGCGGCTGATTTCATCAGCAGAAGCGCCAGCGTAAAAACTAGAGGCGACTTTAGTGTAAAATGCGGCTTCAAGTTGCTCCAGGGCATAAGCGTAGTTTAAAATCCCTATATCACCTCCGCCAAGGTCTATTGTTCCGTCAGGCATAATACCCGAATCCCGCTTACAGGAACTTAAGGAAACGAGGGTGCTGCCCAGCACCCCGATGCCTGCAAATGCTAAAAAATTTCTTCTTGACAAAGAGGTACTCAGCACCTCCGGGTTTGTCACATTTAGGTCTGTTTCTTTTTTCATTACTGTTAATTTTTTTGTTATAAAATCGTTTGCGTCCCGGTGATCGACTCAACTTTGACCAGTGGGTTTAATACATATACGAGCGATTATGCGCTTTGGATTTAATGTTCCTATTTTTTTTAAAAAATATTTTTCCAGGTACGAATACCTGCCCTCAAGGCATAAAACAGATATAATTTCACCTTAGATAGAAAGAGTATGCATTTGGTAGATCAGCAAGGGGAGAACAATAATCAACTTTAACACAACTTAAACAAATAGAAAAAGTTGTTAACTGGCGTTGGGTGACGACTATTTGCCGAACCCAGATGCGGCGCAGTACACTAGCGACACGAATCAAACAGGCTGCCTTTCGGACAGCCTGCTTGATTAGAAATTATATATTATCATCATTAATACCCGGTGTGAAAAGCCTTTTCCAGCATCCGGTAAAGATCAGGGTGGTTGGCTTCCAGCAATTCCGGTTCCTGGAAAAAATATTCTGATACTACGGCAAAGAATTCCTGGGGATTAGTAGCTCCGTAAGGATTGATGTCACTGATTTCATGTTCCCGAATCTCTTTAATATACTCGTGGACCAGGCTGATCCAGGCTTTCAGATTCGATTGGTCTATCAGGACTTCCGGTACCCCGTCAACGGCGCCATCAGATTTGTCCACCAGGTGGACAAACTCGTGGATGGCTGTATTTCCTTTGGTATGCTGTAAGAACCCGGCTCTCAGGTATTGTAAAGATAAGATCATCGTCCGGTGCATAAATCCATCACCGACCATACCGGCTACGTTTCTGTTTGCTCCTTTCAGCTCAAAGTCTTTACTGAATGTATCCGGGTAGACCAATACCTCGTCGAGGTTGTTGTAAAACCAGTTTTTAAACCGGAACAGCGGAATGACACCCGCCGCAGCTACAAACACCCGGTCTTGCATCTGGATGGGCGCCTCCTGAATGGGCGTTATGCGAATGTGGTTTAAAAAATAGGCTACGCGCTCCTCGAAACGAAGCCGATCCGCCTGCGGGAGCTGCTGGTAAAATGCGACGTCACGCAGCAAAATACGCTTTATCGTTTTCGCATCGGGGACATCGGGCGTCGCAACTTTCCTGGTTTTCTTATATAATTTTATCAGTAAGAAAACAACAAAAAGGGCTACAGCAAGAATTATAAGCTGAACGGTATTTACCATAAATTAGCTATGCGCTCAGAGCATTTGTTCTGCTCCCTGCTTTTTAACGTAAATTGTTTTAATCATTATGGACTGTCCTTCTATTTTGCCTTCTATGTAGGCGGTGTCATTAGGGTCCGGCTTAATATTTTTCACTACAGTACCCAATGCTGCATTTACCGTGGAGCCTTTTACATCCAGCGATTTGACCAGCACAACGCTATCTCCCGCCTGAAGCGGGGCGCCATTACAATCGCGGTGCAAATCCACTGTTGCATCATTCTCATGATCGCCGCTTGCCCTGGCCCAGGCCATGTGTTCCTCATCCAGGTACATCATATCTATAAGATCTGCTGCCCAGCTCTCATTCCGGAAGCGGTTCAACATACGCCAGGCCACCACCTGAACGGCCGGCACTTCACTCCACATAGCCGTACCTAACAAATCCTGCCAATGTGCCAGTTTCAGGTCGGCTTTCTTATCTATCTGCGCAACACATTTTTCACAGCAATAAATTTCCGCATCCCGTATATTTCTCGGAGCTAAACTGACTTCATAGACTTTCAGCCCTGCCGCGTTGCCACATAATTCACATTGATTGCCGCTCCTGGCTTGTAATTCCTGTAGATTCATGATTTATTCTTTTTAACCTTAAAATTTGTGGCAAATGTACATTTTTTCCGGGACGGGTATAAATGACCTGAAAGGTGTTAAAGCATTACCGATCTTTCTTAATTTTATAAACTGATCGTCATTCCTTTAATCAGGGAAGAATTTGAGCCCTGGCGTCCTATAGTCTAAGTTGATAAAATTTAACCTGCCTTGTTTCTCCGGCAAAGTTTATTTTTGCAATAAATGAAAAAATCAGAAAGCAGAGACGAAAGAGACGGCATGCGTTTGGCCAAGCGACTGGCCCATTTAGGCTATTGCTCCAGGAGAGAGGCAGATGTTTATATCTCGAAGGGTTGGGTGAAGGTTAATGGTATAGTGGTAAAAGAAAAGGGGGAAAGGGTGTCCGACCAGGACATAATAGAGCTCAGTGGCCAGGCAAAAAGCGCACAAAATAACCGGGTAACTATTTTATTAAACAAACCGGTAGGCTATGTGAGTGCCCAACCGGAAAAAGGATATAAAGCCGCCGTGGAATTGATCACGGCGGCCAATCATTGGGAAGAAGATGATAGTGGCATCCAGTTTGATCCGCGACACCTATACGGCCTGGCACCAGCAGGACGGCTGGATATTGATTCTGTAGG
>CAXYKQ010000103.1:0-3877 GCA_964277835.1 uncultured Edaphocola sp.
TACCTGGAACAGGTTTTCCACACCGGGTATGTTCAAAACATTCATCACTACCAGCTTATCGTCCTTACGGCCCAAGGCAACTCCCCAGGATGTAACTGTTTCTGAAGGCTGCTGTAGCGTGGTATCCAGGTATAATTTATTGACTTTGTAATCGAATACGGGCTGGTAATGCTTTAAAAAGCCGATACCAAGCATCGCCATATCATCGTTCTGAGCTGTGGTATGCACTCCTTTAAAGAGATGGGGGCCGGCAGCCGGAAAACTGATACCGAGCGTATCTTCGTAAAAAACACCGTCATTGTTGCCAAATATCCCGGTAGCACTTGCCCCTTTTCCTTCCAGGAACTGCCCGTCTTTGATCTTTTCAAAAGTTTTACCGCCTATTCCCAGTGCATCGCCGGCGCCGGTATCCAGTATCAGGTCCAGCACTTGACCCCTTAACTGCAACCTGGTGTGCGGCACATTGGAGAAAGCTTCTTTTTCAAACCCAACTCCCAGGCAATTGGTTCCCGGGAAAGGCTGGTCGGACACAATGAGTTCTTTTCGTTCAAAATCTATTTTCCATACCAGGTTATTCATAAGGTTTGAGCCAAAGATACCAGCTATAGGTACACAGCTTCTTTCATTAATAGCCGTAAAATCATGTACTGCGAAATAACCATCTTTAAAATTGATATTTTCCAGTTTAAGGGAAGGTACCTGTACCACATTCAACTTTTTCTTTTGCTCATTGGCATCTTCCGCTTCCAGGTCAATAGCAACGCTTTTCGCCTTTTTCATATTAACCATTTCCTTATCCAGGAGCGACATAGCCCCGGAATCAAATACGAAATTGTACTTCTTTTTTTCGATAACCACCTCTATCAGAATCTTATCCTCATATAGGGTAAATGGTATCTTATATTCAAACGCTTTAACGGCAAGACTACAGAGCATGCTCCCGAGTAAAAAAAGGTATTTGTAATTCATCTTCGATAGTGTTGTTTCAATTAGTTAAGAGATATCAAGTGGTTATTGGGCGACACTGAGGAGGTAAAAATAATATATTCTCAGGATTTATAAAAATCACGCAAACCCAAAAGCAGCATCTATTCCAGCAAGCGATAAACAAATTTTAACAAATAATAGTTGCACAACTAACTATTTTATGACTAATTTTGTGGTTGTCTAAACAACTATTATTATGACAACTGTATTATCTTTTGAAGAGCAGTATAATTTATTGACCGGGCGTATATTTATGCACATCACCCGTTTCTTAAACCAGCATTTCAAATCTGCCGGAATTGACATTACTAAAGAACAATGGACCGTACTGGCCGTGCTTTGGAGACGGGATGGCGTATCACAGCAGGTTATTGCTGAAGCGACCGGCCGGGATAAACCGAGCACTACCCGCTTACTCGACAACCTGGAAAAGCTGGGCTATATAGAGCGCCGACCTGACAGTACAGACAGGAGGATCAACAACATTCACCTGACACGTTCCGGTATGCAATCAGAGAAAAAGATCATGAAAACAGTCGAAGCCACTTTTGCCCTGCTGAGCGAGGGGATCAGCGATAAAGAGAAAGAAACAATCCGCAAAGTATTCAATACAATTTATAAAAATTTAGAAAAATAATGAGCATGAAAAAGCGCATCCTGGCAGCTGCACTTATCTCCGGCATTTGGGCACAGCAGGCTAAAGCCCAGATCAATGTTTCGCCCTCTCTGAAAGATGCTATTGATGCGGCAGTAGCCAATAGTACCGTAATTAAAAATGAGGTACTGACACTGGAAAAATCAGATAATGAACGAAAAGCGGTTTGGAATAAATACCTCCCTACGGTGTCTGCTGCTGCAACCTATGCATATCTTAACAATGACTTGTTGCTGGATATCCCTGCAGTTACCTTACCTGTTTCCGGCAATCAGCTCTTTGAGGGTACTGCCCAAACGCGTAACGAGGGCAATGTATTCGCTGCCGGCATCACGGCAAAACAAGTCCTGTTCAGCGGCGGGCAAATTATGAACGGGGCGAGGGCACTTGAGGCGAGAAATGAAGGGAACCGATACCTGTCTGAATTAAACAAAGATGAGGTGATTAAAGATGTCATTGCTTCCTTCGACCAGTTGCACTTTTTAGCAGCAGCCGAAGCCTTGCTGAAAGAAAGTGAATTACGCCTGCAAAAGGAAACGGAACGAGTCGAAATGGCCATAGCGCAGGGATTAGCAGTACCTTATGACCGGGACAAAATAAAATTAGCCAGCCTTAACCTGACGGCAAAACAAGCAGAACTGAGTGGCAAAAAACAATTGCTGCAATTTAAAATCAGCACACTTACCGGTTATGACGCGTCGCAAATAGCCACAGTAGCCTATTCTCTAAGCCCTATAAGGGTAGATACGCCGCTGGATATAGAAAACCGCAGTGAACTTAAAGCAATGAATGCGTTCTCGAAAGCACTGGACTATAACCTGAAAAAAGAAAAAGGAAGTCTTTTGCCCACCGTAGGCGCCTTTGCCAGCTACAGCTACGCCAGTCTTTACAACGCCAACATGACATTCCCCTTACCAATTTCCGGGAACGAAGCACAACTGAAACTCAACCAGGCCACATTATCTCCCAACTGGATAATCGGCGGGATGTTAAAATGGGAACTGTTCGGCGGTCTGGAGCGCAAACATAATATTGAAGCGGTGAAGATCGATCAGCATATATTGGCTAACAAAAGGGAAGACGCCGTGCGGAAAATCGACCTGCAGCTTAAAAATAACCTGGTTGACTACCGGGTAAAAACAGACCAATTAGTGATCGCCGATCAACAGGAAAAAATAGCCGCGAATAACCTTATGACCGCGGAGAAGCAGTACAAACTAGGCCTGATAGGCGTCAGCGAGCGGATCAACGCCGAAAATGATATCTATGAAGCCTCCTTGAACAAGGTACAAATATTAATCAATCAAAGGCAGGCAGCATTGAATGCCTATGCTGCATCAGCGCCACTAATCCAATTTATCCAGGTAAAATAAATCAAAAATGAAAAAGTATATCAGCATCTTTACAGGCGCCCTGTTCTTTATTTCTTGTGGCAACAGAGAAAGCACCAAAGCATTGATACAGGGCAAAACTGAAAAAGAACAGATTGCCGTGGTGGGCAAGATTGCCGGTCGCATACAGGAAGTGAAAGTGAACCAGGGAGATTTTGTCCATAAAGGCGATACGCTGGCCATATTGGACATCCCGGAAGTGGCGGCAAAAAAAGCACAGGCAGAAGGTGCGGTCACCTCGGCCAGCGCACAATACCAGATGGCACGACATGGCGCAACCGCTAACCAGCTGCAACAATTAAATGCTAAAAAGAAAGCGCTGGAAGAGCAATATGCCTTCGCACAAAAATCACTAAGCAGGCTTGATGCAATGGTTAAGGACTCGCTTATCCCGCAGCAGCAATATGATGAAGTATTTGTCAAATACCAGGGCGCACAAGCGCAACTGACTGCAGTAAATGCAGAGATCGCTGATGTGCAAAACGGAGTACGTGTCGAACAGCAGGTAATGGCACTGGGCCAGCAAGACCGAGCTAAAGGCGCTTTAATGGAGGTGACTACCGCGGAAAAAGAGCGCTATATTGTGGCCCCCCAGGATATGACTATTGAAGCGATTACCTTGAAAGCCGGGGAGCTGGCCTTACCCGGCTACACGCTCTTCAATGGCACGCTGGACAACAGCACCTACTTCCGGTTCACCATACCGGAATCTCAATTAAACCATTACAATAAAGGCGGCGTGCTGGAAGTGAGCGTTCCTTATAAAAACAATCTGAAAATAGAAGCTACGGTAAAAAACATCAAACAGATAGGTGCGTACGCCAATATTGCCACCGCTTACCCG
>CAXYKQ010000104.1:0-12420 GCA_964277835.1 uncultured Edaphocola sp.
GTAAAGCTACAAAGGCCACACCATAAGCCTTCAGGTGTTCCTTTTGCCCTTCCGCGTTCATAGGGATATATAACTTCGCCGCAAAGCTGTTTTTTCCTACCAGGAAGCACAAAATCAATACTACCAGATGTTTCTTCATGATATGCAAATTAAGAAAATTATTACACAATACTAATTTGTCAATTCCTCCAGTAAAGGTATATTTGCCGGAATATATAACTAAAAACAGAAGATGAATATTATAATACCAATGGCGGGAATGGGAAAGCGTATGCGTCCTCATACATTAACTACAGCAAAACCTTTAATTCCTATTGCAGGAAAACCTGTAGTGCAGCGATTGGTGGAAGACATCGTAGCGACCAGTAACCAGCCGATTGAGCATATTGCTTTTATCATTAACCCCGCCTTTGGACCGGCAACAGAAGCTATGCTATTGGAAGTAGCCGGAAAATTAGGCGCAAAAGGGCATATCTGTTACCAGGAAGAGGCCCTGGGTACCGCGCACGCGATTTTATGTGCCAAAGAATTATTGACCGGCAATGTATTCGTGGCTTTTGCCGATACCTTATTTAAAGCCAACTTCACCATAGATGCGGGTAAGGATGCCATCATCTGGACCCAAAAGGTGGCAGACCCTTCTGCTTTCGGCGTAGTAAGATTGGCCGGAGACGGCGAGATCCTGGAATTTGTGGAGAAACCACAGGAATTCGTATCAGATCTGGCGATCATCGGTGTTTACTACTTTAAAGACGGCGCTAACCTGCATAAGGAATTGCAACACCTTATTGATAATGACATCAAGATGAAGGGCGAGTACCAGTTGACCGATGCCATGGAAAATATGAAAAACAAAGGCATCAAATTTTACTGCGACCAGGTAGAGGAATGGCTGGATTGCGGGAACAAAGATGCAACGGTTTTCACCAATAAAAGAATGTTGGAGATCAAGCAGGATTACGAGGTATTGATCGACGCATCTGCTGTTATTGAAAACAGTACAATTATTGCCCCCTGCTACATCGGCCCGGAAGTAGTGATCAGGAATGCAGTGGTAGGACCGCATGTCTCTCTCGAGAAAGGGGTCCGGGTTGAATTTTCCCTGTTAAGCAATAGCATCGTCCAGGAAGGCTCCCATCTCAAAAACGTACATCTCGACAATTCCCTTTTAGGAAAACATGTACAATTCCAGGAGCAACCTCAATCTATAAGCCTCGGCGACTATTCATTTCTACAATAAGAATGAGCCATACAAAAAATCATACTATAACTTTTTCCGGGAGTGTCTTTACGCTCCCTTATTTTGCTATACTCCTTTTCGTACTGAGTATGACGGCATGTGGCTCCTCTAAAAAAGTGAGCAAGGCCAAGGCTAACTACGCCAATATGCAAAATGAAGTAAAAGGCCAGAACCAGTCTGAAATTAAAGGCGCGTCTATCGACGGCTACGTGTTGCAAAATAACGATCGCGTTTTTTTCAATGCGCTCAGGAGCTACCTGGGCAATAGTTTTGATACCGCATTTGTTAATTTTAACTATTATAATAGTTTAGATTCTACGGATGCCACCACTTACTATTACCTGGCACAGATCAAAGGCCGTTATAACTACCTCAAAGAGACTTTAAAAGATGCTCAAAAGTCGGTAGCCCTGGCACCGGAAAATAAATGGATGAAATCATTCTATGCCGGCATCCTGGCCTTCAATGAGCAATATGATTCTGCCGCCAACTTGTTTTTAGAGATCGGGCGGAGCAACCCGGGAGACCGCGAAAACTCTTACCTTGCTGCCTCCAGGTTATTGCAGAAAGCGGGCAAGACTGAGGCCTCAATTGCAATTTTAGATACATTGCTGAGCTACCATAGCCCTAACGATGAAAATATTTTACAGGAAAAGCAGGCAGTATATCTCAAGTCCGGAAAAATGGAAGAAGCGCTGGATGTGACGCGGCAGCTGGTGGCCGCCTACCCTTTAAGCCCGGAATACCTGGTCCAGATCGTTGAGATCTATGAACTGGATAATGAACCTTTAAAGTCTGCCGACGCCTTGAAAGTTCTGGAAAAGCAATTCCCGAAAAATGAAGATGTTACGTCCTATATTTTCGGGTATCACCTGAAGAAAAGAAATGTAGATGCGGTAGCTGAAAAATTGAAGGATTACCTGGAAACGGCAGAGTCTTCCCAGGAAAAAGATTTATCCATCCTCAACCAGATAGGTGCCTACATGACCGGCAACCGTGGCGATACTTCTGTATTGACTTATTTGTCAGAGCTTACGGAAAAGATCGTGGAAGATCAACCCAAAAACCTGTCTGCGAAAAGATTATTGGCCTCTTTGAATCTCTATGGCGGTAAAGAAGAGCAAGGTGTGGACATGTTCCGGTCTCTGATTAGTGAACATCCCCAGAACTATGTGCTTTGGACGCCCCTGTTGGAACATTATATGTATGCCGCAAAATTCGATACAGCGCTGGAGGTATTGAATCAAATGGAAAAAACCTTCCCGGATTCCATTGATATTCCCTTTAATAAAATGTTGGTTGCAGAATGGCAAAAGAATTATAAAACGGCGCTGAAATATGGGTTTACCGGCTTAGACCTTGCACAAAAACAGAAATCAAAAGAGAAGGAAATTCTTTTTTACAATTCTATAGCCCATTATTACCATGAGCTTGGCCAGCATAAAGCGTCGGACAGTATCTATGATGCCCTGTTGGTCAAAGATCCGGAGAATGTGATGGCTTTGAATAACTATGCTTATTTCTTGTCCGAAAGAGGAGAACGGCTTGATTTTGCGTTAAATCTTTCCAAGAAGACACTGGAAATGGATTTTAACAACAGCAATAATCTCGATACGTACGGATGGATCCTTTATAAGATGCGCCGTTATGAAGATGCTAAATTTTACCTGGAAAAAGCGGTAACAGTAGCTGGGGACCAGGTTTCTGCCGTAATTTTGGAACATCTGGCCGATACTGAATTCAGGCTGGGTAATGAAGATAATGCACTTAAGATATGGAGGGCCATTGACGATGCCGGACAGGGCAGCTCTTTTTTAAAACGGAAAATAAAAGAACGTAATATTTATGAATAGTCTGACGGTAAAAAATTATTGTTTTAAGGTGGCCGCTACAGCAGCCCTGGCCTGCTTCCTTGCCTCCTGCGGTACGAGTAAAAAGGTGACGCAACCCCCGGTGGCAACGAATCCCCCGGTTCAGGCGAAAGATTATTCAGAGCTTTATAAGCGCGTGTTCATCTATAAAACTTTCTCCGGAAAAGCCAAGATGAAATACGAGGGCGCTGATCAGAAACAAAACTTTTCTGCAAATTTAAAAATGCAGAAAGGAGAAAAAATATGGGCTTCTATAGTGGCGCTCGGGGTAGCAGAAGTCGCCAGGGCTCAAATTACGCCAGATCGGCTGCAGGCTGTAGAGCGCCTGAGCAGGAGTGCTTATGACATGAGTTTTGAAGAGGGTATAAAAAAACTGAATGCCCCCATCAGCTTCCCTATGCTGGAAAACTTACTGATCGGCAACCCGGTGATGGCCGGCTTAAAAGTTCAGTCCGTTAAGGAAGAGGGGAATGATATTGTACTTAAAATGGAGCAGGATGGCTACCAGCAAACCCTCACTTATGATAAGGAGACGCAAACTCTAAAACAACAGGAAATAAAATCAGAAGCGAAAAAATTTAATTGTACGATTGACTACAGTGATTATACCATCATTAATGGTCAAAATTTTGCCAAAGCCAGGAATATTAAAATTGAAGATAGAAACAAGAACCAAACTACCCTGTTGAATATGGAGTTTTCCAGCCATGATGTAGACGGCGCGGTTGAATTCCAGTTCAGCATTCCCGGTAATTATAAAGCCAAAAGTCTTTAAATATTGAATGATAACAATAATGGGCAGGTTGCGACCTGCCCATTATTGTTTAAGAAAGTAACCGCCTTACCGGTTCATCAATAATTTTTTACCGGTAAATCCTGAAGGTGTAGTGATCTTTACTAAATAAAGCCCATTGGCCAGCCTTTGAAGGTCCAGGTGGGTAACACCGCTCCGCGCTCCCCTAAGTTGGGTGGCGTATACCACTTTACCCGTAAGGTCTACCACCGCGATCTTCATATCAGCCGCTTCTTTCAGGTTAAATTGTAACTGAACCTTTCCGTCCTTACTTGGATTAGGGAAAACGGACACATTGGCATCTAAGTGCTCATCTACCTTATTGATCGACACCGCTCCGTCGGTGCCACCACCGGATGTAATAGCGGCACATGTTGTGGCCTTTACTGAATTTATTTTAACAACACCGGTATTGGCCGGGTCGAGGAAAGGTTTGAGGCTGTTAGCACCCGCAACTCCATTTTCATTGTAGTCCCAGGCATGGCTTATCTTCTGGTATAACACCTGGTCCATTGGCAGGCCCTGGCTGGTACCTCCTGAGGCAGCGTTATTACAGTTCGCCGGAACGGATGCCGATTGCCCGGCTACCGAAGCAATACCGATGAAATAGCCGTCTCCGTCAAACAAACCGCTACCCGAAGAGCCCTGGGAAGCATAGCCCTCCGTGGCCTGCATCAGCCACCTGGTACCTGAAGCGCTGGGCTGCTGATTAGGCCAGGTGAGCGATTGAATGGATGCAGCACTGGTCAGTTTTTTATTGTCCCCTACGGGGTGATGGAAACCATAGAATTTTTTGCCGCCGGCTGCAGTGGTCTGCACATCGGCATCCTTATTTTTCCAACCAGAAAGTACTGCATCATAAGCCGCCGGGATAGTGTTTTTGAGTTCATACAGCATAAAATCACCTTTCATATCGAAGACCGCTGAAGGATTGTTAGGATCTACCCAGGAAGGTTGCATGGTGGAACGGGCAACGAGATTAACCCCCGTCATACTTACGCCTGCAGTAGCTCCGGTTCCCGCGCAATCGGGACGTTGAAAATTGAACCTCACGATGAGTTGAGCAAATTCTGCAGCAGTATTGCTGGTAGCGCCCGTGGTCTCGCAGTGCGTCGCTGTCGCGATATAGGGCCTGCAGGTACCCCCGGCCGTATTTCCCGTGTTGTTTACCAGGGTACCGGAGCAAAGTCCTGCTGTACCATTTGGAAAAAGCCTCAACGTCTGGATCGTTGCTTTTCTGGGATTATCAACATAGGCGCCGGTAGCACAAATGGCGTTGATCGTACACACAGACGAGCCTCCGTTCAGCGGGCCATCGTACTGGTCCAGGGGAGATTCGCCGGCGATGAGGTAAGGTTTCAGATGTTCTATGGCACGGTGGTAGACCACTGCTTTGTCAATATGCAGCTTTATATCATCGATGTTGACCCCCGGGGCAATATTTAATTCCACGAATACTTTATCCCCTTGGATGGCATCAATAATGAAGAAACCGGATGGGTCGTTATTGCCAGCATCAAAAGCACCGGCGACCTGATTTTTGTTTTCGTTAGTGACAAATAACTGTACTCCTTTGGGTAAAGCATACTGGTCAAAAGCAAGCCCGATAGCCGGGGCATTTTCCACGCTGATCAGTCCTCGCCAGATGCGGTAACCATTTGCAGCCACTTCCATCTGCCCGGATTGCGGGAAACCGAAGTCTGCTGCCGTACTTAAGGCAACAATAAACGGCCGGCTAAATTTCTGCGCGGGACTTAATGCTTTTTCTGAAGCCAGGAAAGCTTCCCAATCGGGAGCGGCATAATTGGATACAGGCAGGCTGCTGATAGCTACTTTATCCCGGATCGACAAAGGTATGCCACCCTGGCTGATCTGCGCCTTTACGTTCAACCCGGCACCACCTATGGCGAATAAGGTTGAAAAAAATAAAAAACCTTTTTTCATTTAAATACTTTTTTGTTTATGACTTCTTAAGTTAGAAAAACTAAATGTAAGTAGCTGCATTTTCGTTGCCTGGGCATTAAAAAAGCGTAACCGAGTAATTCAGCTACGCTTGAAAAAAAATGACACCGGAATATCCGGACGATTAATTGATTATTTGTTAATGATGATCTTTTTGCCGACAGCCACACCATTCGCAATAAATTTAATCATGTAAACACCGTTATTCATATTGCTTAAGTCCAGTTGCTGGCTGCCGGATTTCAAGCCATTGTATTTGGTTTCAAATACCTTTCTGCCGGTGACGTCCAGTACTTCAAGCTTTAGCTCCATGGACTCTTTGAAATTGTATTTTACCTGTACCCGCCCTGTATTGCTGGGATTAGGAAATACGTTAACCTGGTTCAGTAAAGCTGCTTCAACATCATTGATGGCAACCGTATTACCGTCATTGGTTCCGCCACCGGTGGTTAAAACCGCACATTCGGAGGTCACGGAATTTAATTTTGTTACACCTGTATTTGCGGGGTCCAACCAAGGTTTTAGTCTCCTGTTCGCTGCGGTGCCGTCGGTACTGTATTCCCAGGCATGCCATAGCTTCTGGTAGCTGGCGTAATCTCCGGCATTGGTAGCTTCGCCTGCTGCGTTCAAGCGGCAGTTTTGCGGGATCTGGTAGGGACCGCCGGTAGAAAGATCACCGATAAGGTAACCGTCGCCATCAAACAACCCACTCCCGGAAGCTCCGGGTGCGGAGTAACCCTCTTCCAGCAATACGGACCAAACATTGTTATCCGAGTAAATACTCTGAGATGCGGAAACTTTCTTGTTATCTCCATTCGGGTGATGGAACGTAATGTATTTTTTCGGGCTGCTTAAAGTACCAGGCAAGGAGTTCCCGCGATTCCAGCCGCTCAGTACAGCGCCTACAGAGGCCGGTATGGACTGCCTTAACTGGTACAGCATAAAGTCGCCATCAATATCGTTGACATCCTCGCTGATTAGGTAAGACCGCGCAACCAGGTTGGCACCGGTAAGCGTCACGCCGTTTGTCGGGGCGGTATTGCTGCAGTTGGCCCGCTCAAAATTAAACCGTATCATCAGCTGGTTGAATGCATCATTGTTTAAGGTCATAGAACCTTCGCAATGGGAGGCACTCAAGATATATGCCTTACAATTCCCAGGAGCATTTCCGGTATTATTTATCAGCGTACCGCTACACAAGCCGACATAGCCGCCGGATAGCGGGAGAATAGTCTGCACTGTAGCTTTCCTGCTGTTCGGGTAATCAGCGCCGGCAGGACAAATAGCATTGATCATACACACCGAAGAAGAACCGTTAAACTGGTTGTCGATCTGGTCAAATGGCTGTACGTCCGAAAAAGCACTTAAATGCTCAATACCTCTGTGCAATACCATTACGCCGTCCACATGCAATTGGATGTCGCTAAGTACGGTATTAGCGGCTATATCCAATTCGACGAATACCTTTTCGCCTTGCACTACATCTATGGCAAACTTACCGGAAGGATCATTATTGGCGGCATCAAATGCACCTACGATTTGCTTCCCGTTTTCATTGGTTAAAAAAAGCTTCACCCCTTTGGGGAGATTAAACTGGTTAAAAAGCAAGCCCATCGAAGGGGCGCCTGTTACAGCAATCACTCCTCTCCACATTTTAGAGCCGTCAGGTAAAACCTGTAACTGCCCGGACTGGGGAAATCCAAAATCAGCAGCTGTGATTAAACCGCCTATGTAAGGGCGTGCCTGCATGGCGGCATTTGCTTCCGCTTCGGAAGCCAGGAAGGCCGCCCAATCCGGATTAACAGCGCTGCTTACCGGAAGTTCGTTAAACTCCGATTTATTGACTAAGGACCATGGCAGTCCTCCCTGGCTGATTTGCGCATTAGCGGTTAAGCCTATTGAAGACAAGGCTAATACAGCCGGGAACAGTACTTTCTTCATTCCAATTTTATTTTTTAAATTAATTTCTACAGATTTCATGTCAAACAAGCATTAAAAATAATTAAAAAAAACAAATTTGCATTACAAAAAAGGTAATAACTCAAAGTAAAGTTGCCCCGTATATCCCGGGGGATAAAAATAAAGTAGCTGCCCGAAACGGGCAGCTACTCATTTTCTTTAAAAATATTTCATTATGGCTTAACGAGGCGCTCCGTCTTGTTGATGTTATTTTCCGGAGAGGAAATATGCATCAGGTAAGTACCGGAAGCTAATCCTTGCGTGTTCACCTGGAACAATTGTCCACTGCTCAAAACATCTTTGTGGGTATAAACTGTTCTGCCCTCCACACTCGTAATGCTGATTGTGTAGGAACCGGCTGCCGGTGAAACAAAGGACAGCTGGTTAGCAAATGGGTTAGGAGCTACGCTGAAGGATTGATCTTTGTCCAGGTTAACTAAAGCATGACCTTTAAAGGTGCTCATCCCGAAAGGACGGCTTTTATAGTTCATACAATAATTAGGGAATGTAGGATGATCCTTAGAGAAAGCAATATACAATCCGTCAAAGTCGCTGGTCAGGTTCTGACCGGAAAAAGCCAGCACAGCTTCTCCGCTGGCAGGAGTGTTGGAGATCATATTGAACGATCCGGGGATCACGGTTGGGGCCGCGCTGCCATCATCTTTAATATCCTTAGCCAGGTATTTTTTACTATAACCCGGCAATACGGAGGTACTCTGCTGGCTGATCCATCCTACGGTGATCACCTCACCGCTTTTATCGTAGGCTACCACCGGATCAACGGGTTCCGGCCAACCCTGGTAAGGATATGTGGCATACGAAATATCTACCGGGGTAGGAAATGTATAGGTAGGCGGAACTCCCGGCCAGTCTTCATTTTTGACCATAGCACTTACCCATTCACTCACGACGCCCCCGGAAATATCCTGGGCACCCAAAACCATAACCCATTTTTGGCCGGTACCCCACCTGTCCGGGCAGTCGATACGTGGCGGGGAGAATTTTGGACCTACGCTACCAGCGGTCATCTCCTGCACATAGCCCGCTGATGAACCTGCCAATGCATCGGAGAAAGGAATGCGATACTCACGGGCAACCGTCAAGTTATTTTCCAGGAAAGCGATCTGCAGGTCCGCACCGGTGTTGCTGCCGCCGTATCCTCTCCGGAGGCATACATCCGGGTCTACGCTGTTTGTGGTGCCCGGCAGCAGAACGTCCGGCCCGAAGCCGGTCCCGGAACTCAGGTCAGCTACCTTAGTATAAATACCCGTACCCGGAACGCACCATATAATAGCCAGGCCGAAGTAAGAGGCATCTACATTGATGCGCCCGAAAGTCGGAGATGCGCTTAGGAAATTCATGGTGCTTACCGGCATCAGTCCCCCCGGTTCAAAACGATAAATGTCATAGTAGTGCCCTAGTACACCGGTAATGTTATTACGGTAGTAATAGGCTGCCAGCACAAAAAAATCAGAACCTTGTTGATAGATTACCGCGTCGATATCTTCAGCATAGTTGAGGATGATGTGATCTTCGGCTATAAGGTTACCGCCGGCATCCGTCCTGCGCCAGGCAATCCCATTATTATCGTAAGAGGCAAATACATCCCAGCTATGGATGTATAAATTTTCAGTACTCCCCGAAGGACCTGTAACATTCTGCATCGTGCTTGCGCTGGCATTCTGCGGACGCACCACCGGGCCCATGACCATAGGCAACTGGAATTCGGGCATTGTGGCGGAGTTCTGGGCAAGCGCAGTGCTGCCTGTTGCTAAAGAGCTGCAAAGCAAGGCTGCCTGAAGTAATTTTTTGGACATAAAGAGTTAATTTTTACATTAAGAATAACTATCAGCTACAAGATAAAATACAAATCCAGAAGTTGCAATAATTTAGAGAAAAAAAACTGCCATTAAGTCATAGAAAGCACTTAGTATACAAAAGGAAGCTATAAGGAAGATTATTTATCTTAAAATAGCTAAACTGTTGATAAGGCTGTTAAGGCGGTTACCATCATCTGTTACCAAAAAAAGCAGGTAACCAAACGGTACCTGCTTCTTTCTGATAAAAAATAAATTAGAACTTAACTACCTGCTCCGTTTTATTGATTTTGTTTTCCGGGGATGCGATATGTAATCGGTAACTACCGGCAGCCATATCCGGAGTATTTACCTGGAAGCGCTGTCCTGCAGCCAGCTTTTCTTTATGATTGTATACTACCCTGCCATCCAGGCCCATCAGGCTGATCGTATAGTTACCTTCGGCAGGCACCACAAAAGAGAGGTTGTTATGGAAAGGGTTCGGGCTCACCTGCAGGTTTTGCACGGTCTCCATTTTTGCTGCACCTTTGAACGTACTTAAGCCCCATTTCCTGTCTTTATACATGATGTTATAGAATGGTGGGTAAGGAACGTATTCGCTAAAAGCAACATGCAAACCATCATAGTCACTATGGAAGTCCTGACCCGAAAATGCCAGTACAGGCATTGCCCCACAAGGATTATTGGAGATCATATTAAAAGAACCAGGGATCACTGCAGGAGCAGCGCTGCCATCATCCTTAATGTCTACGGCTACATATTTATGTTGTGAAGTACCCGGAGCTACAGCGGTATTCTGCATGGTTATCCAACCGACAACAATTTCATCGTGCTGATTGTTGTAAGCAATAACAGGGTTGTTACCCATGAAATAGCCGTTTGCCGTATAGCTCACATTATTGAGGCTGATGATGGTCGGATAGGAGTATAAAGGGGGTAAGCCCGGCCAATCTTCATTTTTAACGATTGCATAAATCCATTCTGTTACAGCCCCTGTACTATAGTTATAATTATAACTACCTAAACTTATCGCCCATCTTTGTCCGCCGCCCCACTTGTCCGGACAATCTATTCTTGGCGGGCTATATTTATTACCGCCACCTGTACCGGCGACATATTCATTTACAAACCCTGCCGTAGATCCGCCTAATATATCATAAAAAGGCACCCTGTATTCGAATAAAGCATCACGTGTATCTATCAGGAATGCAATTTGCAGATCAAGGCCGGTGCCACTTCCACCGCCACCACGACGTATACATACATCAGGATCTACCATATTAGCCGTACCAGGCAGCAATACATCCGGGCCAAACACAGCTCCCGGCAATTCTGCGGTCTTGGCATAAATACCTACGCCGGGCACATTCCAGGTTATGGCAAGCCCGTATACGGTGGCATCAACATTGATTCTTCCGAAAGTTGGCGAAAAACCTAATGGATTCAGAAGGGAGACCGGAACAAGCCCGCTGGCATCGAACTTATAAATATCGTAGTAATGTCCTTTTGTGGCCGGGTTATAGTCATCATAATAATAAGCAGCGAGGACATAATACGCTCCGCCATCTTCATAAATCACCGCGTCAATATCATCCGCGAATTTAACGTAGATAAAATCTTCCCCCAATACATTTCCGTTAACATCTGTTCTGCGCCAGGCAATACCACTGTGAAAATCACCTATGTTACTGCCAACTGTTGTAGGACCATCCCAACTGTGGATATATAGATTTTCGGGTCCGGTCGGGCCATTTACCAGCTGCATGGTACTGCTACTGGCATTGTTAGGACGTAAGACTGGTCCGGGTACAGCAGGAAGCTGCACATCCGGCAGTATAGAAGGTGTCTGCGCCAGTGCAGGCGTCATTGATCCCAGAATACCCGATAGAAGGGCGACATTAAGCAATTTTCTTGACATAATAATTCGTGTTTAATAATGAAGAATAACCTATCAGGAAACAAGATAAATCATAAATCTATGATTCGCAAGATTTAAACAATAAAAATCTAGCTTTAAGTCATACATAACACTAAGTGTATAAAGGAAACTGACATTGTAGATTAATTTTCTCTGCAACCGAACAGTGGAAAGATCTTAGTCGCTTGGCTACTTAAGCCGTTAAATCACGGGTTAATGCATAAGTGTACTTGAATACACAAAAAAGCAAGTGGCCATTAGCCACCTGCTTGTTTTTCCAAAATAGAAATCAGTTATTGTTTTACCAGCTTCTCTATTTTATTGATATTGTTTTGAATTGATCTTATATTCATCAGGTAAGTACCGGCGGCCAAATCCTGTGTCGTTAAGCGGAATGATTGCCCTGAGCCAATACCTCATGATGCGTATAGACTACTCTGCCTTCTACACTGGTCAGACTAATAGTGTAATCTCCCGTAGCAGGTATGGTGAAAGATATGGCATTACTAAAGGGATTAGGACTGACAACAATATCCCTGATTCCACCCGGATTTAATTTAGCCTTATCATCAAAAGTCAACAATCCAAACGGACGGCTTTTATATTTCATACAATAATTGGGAAAGGCCGGATGAAACTGCGAGAACGCGGTATGCAGCCCGTCAAAATCACTATTTAAATTCTGGCCGGAGAATGCGAGTACGGCTTCATTGCCACCAGGATTGTTCGAAATCATATTAAAGGTCCAGGGCAGTATTCCGGGAAACGATGAGCCATCATCCCTGATATCCATAGCAAGGTATTTTTTATCGGAAGTACCGGGCAAAACACTTGTTGGCTGGATTAGCCAGCAGCCAACA
>CAXYKQ010000105.1:0-11620 GCA_964277835.1 uncultured Edaphocola sp.
TGCCTGCCGGGGACTGCAGTAAATGATGGAGTTTTTGAAAGTGCGCCTGCAGGTCCGGTGCTAATGTGATGCTATCGATTTTTTTATAATCACTGCTGTCCAGGAATAATGGCAAATAGTTGATTGCCAGTTCCGTGAACACCTGTTCCTTGCCCGCATCCTGCAGGCTTTGTATGCTTTGTATATAACGCGGACTCAGGGAAAGCAGTACTTGTTCCAATTCCTGTTGTCTTTCGATCAGGAGATCGGGCGCTGTTTGTGCACTATCTTTAAGCCGGAGCGTAAAAATGAGCTGTTCGCCCGTTTTGGTATGATTTAAAATATTGTTCATGGCCTCGATATTGGGGTCATGCGGGATCATCTTATTGATGTTGCTCTCGAAGCGAATGCGGGATGCCCCGGCGCCTGCCAACAGGAACAGCATAATAAAAACGCACCAGAAAACGGTTTTATGTGATGCGAAATAGTCATATATAGAGCCGAAAAGCCTTGCCATAATTGAATGCAAAGTAAATGTATTCTTTTAAATTCCGAGGCTTTGATATGTATATATATTAAATACAAAATGTGAACAAGTATATTTTTTGCGGGCTTCACTCTTTGTTAATTTTGCTGTCCCAAATAGTTTGAACATGGAGTATAAGTACGTTGTCGTTGAAGGAAATATCGGTTCAGGAAAAACCACGCTGGCCACTAAACTGGCGGCTCACATGGAAGCTAAACTGGTTTTGGAAACTTTCTCCGATAATCCTTATCTGCCTTTGTTTTATGATAATCCCGCACCTAACGCTTTTCCCTTAGAACTGTATTTTTTCATGGACCGGGTAGCACAATTGAAGCAGATTGATTTTGCAAAGACAAATGTGGTGTCTGACTATTCTTATGAAAAATCCCAGATTTTTGCCGGGGTCACGCTCAATGACAATGAAATGTCCTTGTTCAAGAGAGTGGTGGAAAATGTACGGAACGGCTTACCGGAACCGGATTTATTTATTTACCTGCATGCGCCGATCCGCAAGCTTAAAGATAATATTCAGAAACGCGGGCGTAGCTACGAGCAGGAAATTTCTATGGATTATCTGGAAAAAATCCAGAACGCTTACCAGCCTTTTCTTAAAAAGCAAGGTAAGATCCTGATGGTGGAAATGCAAAATGTAGATTTTGAGCAGGAAGATCATTTCCAGCAATTGATGCGCTTCCTGGAAAAAGGCTATGATTTCACCCATCATATTTTTACTGTAGAATAACTAAACTGTTGCAACAGCCGCCTAGCCAGGATTCAAATTTTTTTGATTAAACTTCTATACAGATCAGGACGAAGCTGACGCTTTATCCTTGCAAGAGCATTCAGGGCTCGTGTGATACCCGTTCAACGGATGCATAATCCGGAAAAAATGCTGTCCCGTGATTTTTTTGGTGCTCAATGGAGAAGATTTCATTGATAAAGCCTCTGCTTTATCACGGGATGATTTACTGCAGCGCTTCTTTTGCTGCTATCAACTGTGGAGCATACTTTTCATTATCTATATAACATACAGATAGACTGAATTTGTTAGGAGCCAAGGTAGCCTGTAAAAATTGACCAGCGCGCTTTAACGAATGTTTGGGAGGTGATACCCCTTACCTTTTTGCATGGACGGGCATAAAGGGAAACAAAAATAGAACATTATGAAAAATCACCTCCTTTATTCCTTAGTTCTTTCCGGCATCGCCGGATTGCTGTTTTCCTGTGCGCGGACTACCGAACATGAATCTTCTTCGGAGGAAAATGAAGCAGTTGCTGCTGTTGCGGATAGATGAAGGGTGGGGCACACAATTTTTGAGTGCTTTGGGTTCAGGTTGGTCTTTCCTGGGGATTGTATTGATCGGTTTGGTACATATATGGCCTTTGTGCTTGTTCTCCTTACTGGTGCTGCTGGTATTCCGGAACCGGAAAAAATTATTGGTAAGAATAAAAGCAGTTTAAGGATTGTCCAAGGGTTGAAAAGAAACCCCAAACGACCCTTATAGCAGTCGTTTGGGGCTTATAATAACCGTACATTTTCGGGCACAAAGAAAATTAATGTATAGAATCCTGCTCCCGGAATTTTAATTTTTTCAGGATAGCGGCGGCCCTGCCTTCAGCAGAAATACCATAGCCGGTGACCAAAATTCCTTTTTCCCCGTTGATGCCTTCCAGAGCATATACCGCCGAGAGGTCGTCAGGATTGGAGTCGCCTTCAAAACGATAAAATTCTACGATCTCGAAATCATCTGCTTCATATTCATTCCCATTACAGACCAGGCAGTTTTCAGCAAGGTTGAAATCCATGGTGTAACCTCTTTTGTTCAGGTCATTGGTGGCTTGCGATAAGGTTTCGTATGCGTACATCAGTAAAGCTTTTGGTATTCAGCTAAACTACTAAAAGCCGGCCGGTATACGAAATAATGTGCTGTTTTTGTTACGCCTTAACCTTTTTGGTGTCATTATAGCGATTGGCGCGTGTAAAAGTACCGAGGTCGTTAAACCGGATGCCGTAGCGGCGCATGACTACATGAGCTTTTCTTCGGGCAAGATGCCGCACATAGAACGTTTCATTCACCACGAAATGGTGAATGGCATGAGTCCAGCCGAAAAAGAAACAAAAAAGTTGCATGGGGAAGGTCCACCATATAGTCAATACCTGGGTTTGCTCGATCACATTGCCCTGTTCCACATCACCTATATAGTGCAGGTTGGAGGTGATGAAATGCAGGCAGAACTGGCGGAGCAGGTTCGGGATCAGAATGATATAAAGTATCGGGCGGCAAAAATCCAGGATGTTGTCGAGCAGCCCCGGCAGGGCTAAGTGGGTATGAAAAATAGTATTGCTCAACTGGAAAGCCAGGCTGATGAGTAATAAATAGACCAGCAGATGAGCGATGATGGTAACCGGTACCAGCCCGGTAAGGGCATATTGTTTCAGCTTGTGGCTGAGTTCGGGTTTTAAACGGCCACTTTTCACTTCTTTTTTGATGTCTTTAAACAAGCTGCGCACGCGGAACAGGCCGCCGATGACCAGGTCGGCTGTCAGGAGTAGTCGTTTTAACGACCACTTTTCACCATTGGTAACCCCTCTTTCTTCCACGTCATGCAGCGTTCCCGAGTATTTGTGATGGTGGTAATGCAGTTGCCTTCGGATCCAGGGATTGATGGTAAGCGGTCTTAAGATCCAGATCACGAACAGCATGCTATGGTGTATCGCTTTATTGGTTTTGAAGTACATCCAGTGGATGAGGTCATGTTCCATTTCGTGGAGGACGCCAAAGAAGAAGGCATTGATGAGGATCATGGCCCAGGCCGGGAATATACCTATCCACCACAGGTAACTATTGATCGCGACAAGGCTGCAACTGAGCAGGAAAATAAACATCCCCCAGAAGTTCTGGTGTTGGAGTACCGGGTATTTTGATTTGAGTTGCTGGTAGGCCAGGCTGATCTCTTTCCTGATCTGGCTGGATTGCTGTTGATGTGTCAATTAAGTACTGTTTATTGCAGGTGTGGATATTTTTGCGCAAAGTTATGCGTATTTTAGCAGTCTAAGCGGCTTGAATTGTGAGGATTGTCATAAAACATAAAGCCACCTTGGGTAGGTGGCTTTGTGATTTAAATTTCAAGTTTTAGCGTTCAACGAGAACTTAGTAATTTATTTCCTCTACTATAGTTGCAAATATTCGCCTAAAACTACCATCCCTATTTCTTGTATAATAAATATATTGGTTACGCCCCATGTGTCCAGCTTCTTTATAAAAGAAAGCATCATGGTAAACACTTAATATTACCTTGGTAGAGTCCTGAGTAAATAAAGGTGTGGCAAAGCTTAACTTAAAACGTGTTTTGGCTTCGCGCGGAACAAGCTTTACTTTACTATTTTGAATACAGTGAAGGTTATCCATTTTCTTCGATGCCTGGGTTTTGATATATTCCCGGTCTCTTTTGCTGAATAGTTTATCTGTAATAGGATAGGCGTAAGCATAAATAAACGGGTAGGGGTTTTCAACAGGCTCTGTTAATAGCTTCAAACTTTTTTGCCTTTCCTCTTCCTTTTTGGGCAGGAAACTGTAGCCCCTGAAGGTATATTCGAGGTTTTCATCTATTTTCCAATTTCTTACTTCATCAATTACTTGTACGGAATCCAATTTTTCCATGGCAATATATTCCTCAAGAAAAGTTGCTATGATCCGACATGTTTCTTTGTTGTTCGAGTACTGTCTTCGAAAGGTATCTATCATCAATAGTTTGTGTTTGATAGTTATTGATTTACCTGTTTGCTGCTGTTGATCGGAGCAAGCTATAAATAGTATGTTAATACAAAGTATGAACAGTATTTTATACATGAACCTTGAGATTAAATATTTGTAAATATATGGGTATTGTGAACTAGCTAAGTAAGTATTCCTCTACTTTAGGGGCCAAAACCAGATTCTCATAGATCTCCCCCTAATTCCTTGATATATATAATCACTTGCCCCAGTAGTGCCTGTATGTATAGGATATCCCCAAATGTCTACATGTCCGGTTCCATAATCACCATATCGGAATTCAAAATAAATAATACCTTGCTGATACAAGTGATTTTTATAAAATTCATCAGGAGTAAACACCTTTGTATTATCATAATTACTTACATCACTACCTGCAATTGGATCACCATAGTTCTCCTTCATCCATAGTGCAAAGTCAGAAGCCATTCTCATGTACCCATTTTCAGACGTTTGTTTATCTGGCATGGAAGAGATATCAGTATCAGTGAGAATTAATAGGTATGACATTTTAATGGCGCATTCATTGCTATATCCCTGAATTTTATCATTATTTTTATTAGGATACCAGCGACGCAAATCTGAAAAGCTCACCAGTGTAATATTTTTTCCAACATTTTTTGTTGGAGTAGTGGCCATTATAGGATTATATGGATACACATAATCCTGTCCGTATCTATTTGTTCTTTCTTGTTGTGGATGATATTCTGATTCCTGATATTCAAATGTCGTTTCTAACATTCCTTCAATATTAGCTTCATAATATCCGTCTTCGTCGACACTCAACTGATCATAATCATCCAGCGGGCCGGTTCCTGTCTGGTCAATAATCCAATTTCCTATATCATTAAACAAATCAAGAAGGTCGAAATCGAATTCATGCCCACCCCTGACAATCGGCGGGTCCTCCACAGGGAGACCCCTGTCAGATTCAGATTCGGTTTCATATTCATATCCATTTGCATAATCTTCATTTAATCCGGAAGGGTCTGAGAAAACAACCGGGTTATTGAATCCATATCGGTAAGGGCTCCAGGAGGGTGCTAAAGCAGCTAATGGATCTGAAGCATGGAACCTGCCTATTTGCGGATCATACATCCTGTGATCAAAATTATATAAATTCAGGCCTTTCTTGCCGAATTCTTTTTGCTCCAGCTGCTTTCCTAAAAACAAATTACTGTTATCCGCTACAATCGTGTAGGGAGTTGTAGTGATCGTTAAACCATAAGGGTAATAATGGCTCTCCTGTAGCAAGGCTCCTTTTTGATGGATGATGTTGAAATTATCAAAATAAACATCGCCGTTGTCCTGGCTACTTACTGAAGCTAAAGTTTAACCGTTTAGTGCGATTTCGAGTGTTCGCTTTAAATTATAGCCAGTATTAATTAATTGTTTTTTCTCGCTCTTTTCCCATTTATTCTAAATATTCAAGTAATTTTGTGCTTCATTTTAAAATTTGTATGAAAAAAATAGCTTTATTATTTTTTACAGGAATCCTGGCTGTTGCCAGCTTGGGAATCCAATCTTGTGTTAAGAAGGGAACTGATGTGCCTGAAGATCAGACTGGTTTTGATCCTAAATTAAACGTGACGCATACCATAGCTCAATTATTGGCTATGCCGGCTTTTAGTACGATTACGGAAGATGTTATTGTATCTGGTATTGTAGTGATGGATGATCGTAGCGGTAACTATTACAAAAAATTTGTGATCCAGGATGCAACCGGTGGTATCGAGATCAACCTGGACCAAAATAATATCTATAATGACTACCCGGTAGGTAGAAAAGTATATTTGAAATGTAAGGGATTAACGCTTGCTAACAATGGAGGAACTCCTCAGATTGGTTATGGAGTAGATGAGCGTACGCAGATTGTTTCTATACCCTTTGTAATGGCTGATGACTATATTGTAAAAGGTAACTTCCCGAATGAAATTCCTGTAGACACTTTTGATTTTGATGAATTATATGTTGTGGATAATAACGCATCTAATTTAAATAAATTAGTAGCCATCCGTAATGTTGAATTTGCCGAAGGTGGAAGCGGCACGCCTTATGCTGCTGCAAATGCTACCACCAACAGAATTTTAAGAGGGTGTGGTGCTAGTAATCAAGGTGGTAACCTCGTGGTAAGAACCAGTAACTATGCCCGTTTTCAAGGTCAGGCATTACCGGCAGGAAACGGCGTAATCCTCGGTTTATATACTAAGTATAACAATACGGCTCAAATCATTTTAAGAGATACTACAGATGTTAGGTTGGGCGGACCAGGCTGTAATTCTAATGTACCACAAATCACTATTGAAAATTTAAGAGCTATGTTTGCAGGCAGCCCTGTGCCCTTAGCAGATTTGAAAGTTTCAGGTGTTGTTATCAGTGATCGTCAGAATGGAAATGCACAGACGAAAAATCTCGTTATCCAACAAGGCAATAAGGGTATTATGATCAGGTTCAGCGCTAATCACAGCTTTAATCTTGGCGATTCTATAGATGTTATACTGAATGGTGCTTCTTTGGAAGAATATAATGGCTTATTGCAGGTAAATAACACACAATTGGCGAATGCTTCGAAAAAAGGTGTGGGTACTATTGTCGCCCAGCCAGTTACACTAACCGATTTAAATGCCAATTTTGAGGCCTATGAGTCTGTTTTAGTGAAAATTTCTTCTGTAACGTTCCCTTCCGGTAACTACAGTGGAAACCAGACTATTTCTGATGCCAGCGGCGGAACAATAATATTGTACACTTCCAGTTCTGCGAGCTTTGCCAGTCAGCCAATGCCGGCTACAGCGGCAAGTTTAACGGCTATCGTAGGTCAGTTCGGGTCCACCTTACAATTACAGATTCGTAATTTATCTGATGTTCAATAGAATTCAGCTAATTGATTATAATAAAAAGCTTGCTTATCCCTAAGCAAGCTTTTTTATCTTTGCGGGTTATTGAAAGTACCGATTTAATCTTTTAATATAAAACACAATCAAGTTTTTATGAAAATAGGAATCGTGTGTTACCCTACATTTGGCGGTAGCGGAGTCTTAGCTACCGAATTGGGTATGGCACTTGCCGATAAAGGACATGATGTCCACTTCATCACCTACCAGCAACCGGTACGATTGGCCAATAGCTTCCGGCCCAATATTTTCTTTCATGAAGTAAGCGTACCGGTTTACCCGCTATTTGACTTTCCGCCTTATGAATCGGCCCTGGTAAGCACCATGGTCAGCGTGGTCAACAATTACGACCTGGATGTATTGCATGTGCATTATGCTATTCCCCACGCCTCCTCGGCCTATTTTGCCCAGCAAATCCTGAAAGACGCCGGGAAAAATATTCCTTACATTACCACCCTGCACGGAACGGATATTACCCTGGTGGGCCGCGATAAAACTTACGCACCCATCGTGACCTTCTCCCTGAACCAGTCTACGGCAATAACAGCGGTATCTCATAACCTGAAACACGAAACGCTCAATAATTTCAATATCCAGAAAGAAATCGACGTTATCTATAACTTCGTGGACGTGCAGCGCTTTCAAAAGAAAGAAAAAGAACACTTCAAAAGAATGATCGCTCCCAACGGGGAAAGGATCATTACCCACGTGTCCAACTTCCGGAAAGTAAAAAGGGTAGATGATGTGATCAAAATATTCGAGAAAATAAGAAAAGAAGTACCCAGTAAACTGATCATGATCGGCGACGGTCCTGAGCGTACAGAAGCTGAAGAACTGGTGAAACAATTCTGCAACCTGCAGACGGACGTGCGCTTCCTGGGTAAACAGGAGCAGGTAGAAGAGATCTTTAGTATCAGCGACCTGTTCCTGCTGCCTTCTGCTTATGAAAGTTTTGGGCTCGCAGCGCTTGAAGCTATGGCCTGCGGTATTCCTGTAATCTCGAGTAATGCCGGCGGGCTCCCCGAAATCAACCAACATGGTGTTACCGGCTATCTCAGTGATGTAGGCGATGTGGCCGATATGGCCAAAAACAGCATTCGTATCCTCAAAGATGATGCAACACTGACCAGCTTTAAAGAGGCTGCCTATCAACAAGCGCATAGCTTTACCATTGATAAAGTGGTACCGGAATACGAAGCTTTATACATCCGCGTAATTGATGAATTTAAAAATAAATAAAACGCATGCCTTCATACAGCCAGTTTAAAGCCTTCAAATCGCTGACCAGGGCGTCTATACGCTCTATGCTGAAAAGTCCTTCGTCGGTGATCTTCAGTATTGCCTTCCCCCTGGTTTTTATCCTTGTATTCGGCTTTATCGGCGACCGTACCAATAAGCTTAAGGTCGGTATACCCATATCCTCAGAGCTGAATAATCCTGTTTATACCGGCTTAGTGACCAATAAACAATTGCAGGTGAAGATGGATTCCCTGCCCGCCCTGCAGGAAGCGCTGAAAGAAGGAAAAGTGCAAGCCTTGGCGCAAATTGACAAATCCCCCGATGGGAAATGGCTGGTCGCTATAAGTTCGGGAGCACATAACGCGGCCCTGTTGCAACAGCTGGAAGGCATTGTGAATGATATTTTATTACAGTCAGACCCGCAAATGAAGGCCCGTAAGCAGGAGCTGGTCACAGTGAAGCATACCCTCATCAGCGATCACTCGTTTAAAATGATCGACTTCATCCTGCCGGGACAGTTGGGTTTTTCCCTTTTAGCAGCCAGCGTTTTCGGTACGGCTTTTGTATTTTATCACATGAGGCAGATGTTAGTGTTGAAACGCTTTTTCGCGACACCAATACGGAGGAGCGTGGTGCTTTTAAGTGAAGGGTTTGCAAGAGTGGTATTTCAGCTGACCGGCGCCTTATTGATTATTTTGATCGGGCGGTATTTTTTTGATTACACCCTGATCAAGGGTTGGGTCACCGTGCTGGATATGCTTATTGTTTGCGGTATCGGCTTATTGGTTTTTATGAGTTTCGGTTTTGTGATCAGCGGTATCGCAAGGAGTGATGCTGTGATTCCGCCCCTGGCCAATATTTTTACTATGCCCCAATTTTTGCTGGCAGGAACTTTTTTTTCCATAGACGTGCTGCCAGGCTGGCTGCAGGTGATCGCCAAACTAATGCCCCTTACCTATTTTAACAACGCCCTGCGGGAGATTGCTTTTGACGGGGCCGGTTTGTGGGCCGTGAAGTACGACCTCCTGATTCTTTTACTTTGGGGCCTTATAGGGTATGCAGCGGCAGCAAAGCTGTTCAAATGGGAGTAAAGTCCCTTTTATACGCTATTTTACCTTAATTTCGTTAGGATTATAAACTCACTACATGAACGCTTTTTTTAAAATAGTTCTTTCTGCTTTATTAACAGGCGCTTGTCTGCCGGGGCACAGCCAGGAGTTTGAAACAGCCATAAAGGAGAACCCGGTTTTAAAAAATGCCCGGCGCAGCCAGAAAGATACAAGGGCGAGAACTGTTTTGACCCTGCCTTTTTTTGAAGATTTTACCGATACTGATTACTATCCTTCTGCGGATCGCTGGCAGGATTCAATGGCGTATGTGAACAATACCTTAGGCCGGCGGATTCAAAGCCGCGGCGTCGCTACATTCGATGTTTTAAATGCACAGGGAGTTCCTTATAGTCCGAATAATGCTTTTGCAAGTGTCTATGCCGATAGCCTGACGAGTCAATTCATTGATCTGAGCGCGCAGGTCCCCGGCGATTCTATTTATTTAAGTTTTCTCTACGAAGGAAAAGGCAATGGTTTTGCTCCGCAGGTGGCCGATTCCCTGATGCTCTTTTTCCAAAGGAGGAATGGGGCCTGGGTGAAGGTCTGGGAGCAGCAAGGCCGGGCTATGAACTCATTTGCCACTGCTATGGTCCCGCTCACCGACACCACTTTCTTTCATCCCGATTTCCGGTTTCGGTTTGTCAACAAAGCCACTTTCAATGTCGGTAACGCGCACTGGCACATTGATTATATAAAAATGGCCGCCGGCCGGACATTCCAGGATACGATCAATAATGACCTGGGCTTCAGCTACTGGGGCAATGATGATTATAACCGGTCTTTGCTGAATGAATATACGGCCATGCCCTACCATCATTTCGATGCCAACAGGAATTTGCATTATTCAGGTCTCCTGGGTATGACGATTCAAAATACCTGGTTGACAACAAAGCAAGCCGATGTAGTCCTTCAATTGAGCAACAGCCAGACCGGCGCCAGCCTGAGCACAAGCCCGCAACAGATCTTTGTACCCTTTAATGATTTTCAGGGACTTGATATTACGGTGCCGGCTACCGCTCCTGTGCTGAGCGCGAATAGTAATGATCCGTTTACAATAGATGCCAAAGCTTACTGGACGCTGCCTGTTGCCGGTGATTACAGTTCCGGTAACGATACCATCAGCTATAGCCAAACGTTCTCCAATTACTTTGCTTATGACGATGGTTCGGCAGAAAGTGCTTATTATATGTCCTCTTACCAGGGCGTGCCTTCTTATGTAGCGCAGGAATATGCTTTGTCCGTACGCGATACCCTGCGTGGAGTACAGGTTTACTTTCCCCGGCAGGTACCGGATGCGGCCAACAAAATGTTTTACCTGCAGATCTACCGGAAAATTGCCGCAGTAGACGGCCAGGATGAAATGGTTTACCAGCAGGTCGATTTATACCCTGAGTACGAATCCCGCGTCGACGGATTTGTGACTTACCGTTTTGATAATCCTCCTGTATTGGATGCCGGTGCTTTTTATGTGGCCCTCATGTTCCCTGCCGGCGGCTTTAGCGATTCTCTCTATATCGGTTTAGATAAAAATAAGCGCGGGGCTAATTTCCGTTATTATAAAGTGACTACCCAATGGGAGCCATCGCTGATTGAGGGAGCCCTGATGATACGGCCCCTGGTGGGTAAGGACATCCCGGTATCCGTTATCGATGCGGGAGCATCGACTATGACCATCGATGTCTTTCCCAACCCTGCAGGCTCATACCTGAATGTCAAAACAGGAGCCGAAATTACCGGACTTAAATACACAATAATGGACCTGCTGGGTAAAGAATGGCGTGCCGGAACCGTAATGAATGGAAGCATAGACCTGGGCAATTTGGCTGGAGGCATTTATCTGATCCGCTTCCGGGATGCAAAAGGGCATATCAGCCAAAAGAAAATTATAAAGCATTAATTACAGATGATACAATTTGAAAAGTTTGTTTTACAGAATGGTTTACGTGTGATCGTTCATAAAGATGCCTCTACTCCCATGGTGGCCGTAAATATATTATATGATGTGGGAGCAAGAGATGAAGAGGAGCATCGCACAGGGTTTGCACATCTGTTTGAACACCTGATGTTCGGCGGATCCAGATCGAAGAGCGTCGTGTAGGG
>CAXYKQ010000106.1:0-6918 GCA_964277835.1 uncultured Edaphocola sp.
TGGACGGGGCATTCTATGGGCGGCTATACGATTATGGAGGCCGCACAGCATTTCCCCGGGCGATTCCAGGCCATTTCACTGGTGCATTCGCTGGCCTCTGCCGATAGCGAGGAGAAAAAGGAAACGCGCAGAAAATCAATCAAACTCCTGCAAAACGGGGACTCAGGCAAAAGCGTTTTCCTGAAAGCCATGGCAGAAAACCTTTTTGCCGAAACTTTCAAAATACAACATCCTGGAGCCGCTGCTGCGGTGGCTGCCAAAGGGATGGAACTACCCGCAGACACACTTGCTGCGTTTTACAGTGCGATCATGGAGCGTTCGGATAAAACCGGCTGGCTCAAAGCCAATAAGAGCATCCCTATGCAATGGATCATCGGCTCGGAAGATAATGCTACACCGATGAAAGAAGGCCTGGAACAATGCCACCTCGGCTTTCTTAATGAAATACACTTATACCGCTCGGTTGGCCACATGTCTATGATGGAAACGCCGGAACGATTAGCAAAAGACCTTAATAGTTTCTTTGACTTCGCCTGGAACAGAAAATAAATTTTATGCAATTTAAACTTGAAGCTCCTTACCAGCCCGCGGGCGACCAGCCCTCCGCTATTGCCCAACTTACAGAGGGTTTACAAAGCGGAGAAGCATTCCAGACCCTGCTGGGGGTTACCGGCTCCGGTAAAACATTTACCATGGCTAATGTCATCCAGAACCTGCAAAGACCCACGCTGATCTTAACGCATAATAAAACCCTGGTAGCACAGCTATACGGTGAATTCAAGCAGTTTTTCCCGGACAATGCGGTCAACTATTTCGTATCTTACTACGATTACTACCAACCTGAGGCCTATATGCCGGTGAGCGATACCTATATCGAAAAGGACCTCGCCATCAATGAAGAGCTGGAAAAATTACGTTTGCGTACTACCACGGACCTGTTAAGCGGGCGTCGCGACATCCTGGTAGTAGCCTCCGTATCCTGCATCTACGGTATGGGTAACCCTACCGATTATGAAAATGGCATTACCCGCATTTCCGTCGGAGACGAAGTGTCCCGTAACGGCTTCCTCCACAACCTGGTGAATGCTTTATACAACCGTTCCCAAGGCGAGTTTTCAAGAGGAACTTTCCGGGTAAAAGGCGATACTGTCGATATCAATTTACCGTATGTGGATTATGGCTACCGCATTACTTTCTTTGGGGATGAAATAGAAAGCATAGAAAGCTTTGATGTGGAAAATGGCAAACGCATCCTCAACATCGAAAATGCGGCCATTTTCCCGGCTAACCTCTATGTGGCTCCTAAAGACCAGATGGGACAAATCATTATAGAAATACAAAATGAATTGTATGCCCAGATAGAATATTTCAAAAGAGAAGGCAAACATATTGAGGCGCAACGGATCAAGGAGCGCGTCAACTATGACCTGGAAATGATCCAGGAATTAGGTTATTGTAACGGTATTGAGAACTACTCCCGCTTCCTGGACCGCAGAAATCCCGGGGCAAGACCTTTCTGCCTGCTTGATTACTTCCCTAAAGATTTCCTGCTGTTTATCGATGAGAGCCACGTTACCATACCCCAGATATCGGGAATGTATGGTGGCGACCGCTCCCGGAAATTGAACCTCGTGGATTTCGGCTTCCGCTTACCGTCCGCATTAGATAACCGGCCACTAAACTTTAGTGAATTTGAACAGCTGCTGGACCAGGTTGTTTTTGTGAGTGCCACCCCGGGCAGTTTTGAGCTTAATACGACCGAAGGGCTTGTAGTAGAGCAGGTAGTAAGACCTACGGGATTATTAGACCCTCCCATCCATATCCGGCCCAGCCTCAACCAGATCGACGACCTGCTGGACGAGATAGACCAAAGGGTGCAGAGGAATGAAAGAGTATTGGTCACCACACTTACCAAGCGTATGGCCGAGGAGCTGGATGCCTACCTGCAGCGTATCAATGTGAGCTCGAGGTATATCCACAGCGAGGTAGATACCCTGGAACGCGTAGAAATACTCCGGCAGCTGCGCCTGGGCGAGATTGATGTATTAGTGGGCGTGAACCTTCTGCGGGAAGGTCTCGATTTACCGGAGGTGACCCTGGTGGCTATCCTGGATGCAGATAAAGAAGGTTTCTTAAGGGATGAGCGTTCCCTGACCCAAATGGCGGGCCGCGCAGCAAGAAATGCGGACGGCATGGTCATTTTTTACGCGGATAAGATCACGGAGAGCATGCAGCGAACCATTGATGAAACGCAAAGAAGAAGGGAAAAGCAAATCGCTTATAACGCGGAACATGGCATTACGCCAAAAACCGTTATCAAGTCCGTGGAGCAGATCATGAAGCAAACGGCAGTATTGGACATCAAAGGGTATAGCGAGGATGATCCGCTGGCCGTTTACGACCTGAACAGCAATGTAGCAGCCGAAGATTACACCGAATACAGCTCCCAGGCAGATTTACAGAAGGCAGTGGACAAAATGAAAAAGGCGATGCAGAAAGCGGCCAAAGACCTAGACTTTATGGAAGCAGCCCGCCTGAGAGATGAAATGTTCGTGCTGGAGCAGAAGCTGGCGAAAACGAAATAACCGCTCATTCAATAAAAAAAGCCTGAAGGGGAGTTACTCTCAGGCTTTTTCATTACTCCTGTTACCATATTTAAAACAAAAATCAATTACTCCATTTCGTCCCCACCCCGTTTGGTTGTGATGAGAATAATTCCATTGGCGCCCCGGCTGCCATAAATGGCCTTACCTGCGGCATCCCTGAGTACGGTCAAATATTTAACATCGCGAGGATTTATAGTATTTAAGGCCCCGGAATAAGGAGCGCCGTCCAGTACGACCAAAGGCGCATTAGAAGCGAGTAACGAGCCGCGGCCCCTTATGTTGAACTGGAAATTAGTGGCTACTCCCTTCCAGATACCCGTGGCCGTCAATCCCGGGACAGACCCCACTAAAACTTCATCCAGTGTTGTGCTGTTCCTTATCCTGATATCCTGTGCTGTTAAGGTCGTGTAAGCTCCGTTGAAGCTGCGTCGATCAATGGTTCTGCCGTACATGGCCGGCCCTTTATCGATTACATCAGTCCCGCCTGCAGCGCGCAACAGGATATCATAATGGGATGTTTCCCCATCCAGTTCAAAAGTCTGTTCCAAAAGCCCGGGAGCTCCTACGACCAATACTTTTTCTTCTAACGGCACATTGATCGTGAACATACCGTCCTCATCTACCAGGGAGGCATATTCCGAATTGAGCACCCTGACATAAGGCAGTGTCGAAAATCCTTCAGATTCGATCCGGCCGGTTATGATACGCTCCGGTACTGGCTCTTTTTTATGAAACAGGTTAAGGATCTCACCCAGTAATGTCCCGGCCTGCCTGGCACGGAAGTCTTCTTTCGGCTTGTCCTGGGCCAGTGAAGGTTTCCCGCATAACAGGAACCCTAACAAGAAAATAGCGAGGGCATTTATGCTTAAGTAGTTCTTTTTCATGTTTCATTCTTTTATATTAACGAAGAGATATGATTAAGATGACCAAACAGGTCAGAAGGTTGGCTCCATAATTTATTTTTTTCGTTGCGTCCGAAAAGCCCTGTCATGCGCTTAGATACAGCCATGGCCGTAAACTAATTGTAATGTAAATTACGAAAAAAGCGGGATAATTACTACCCGCTTTTTCTGCTTCATCTTATACCCTAAATTTCACCGCTTAAACCTTTACGGCCTTTAATCCTTTTTTTACTGTCCGGGAACCGTTTTCCCCTTTTTAAGCGTGATAACGATCACCCCGTTTCTGGCTCTGTCGCCATATAGAACGCGGGCATTAGCTTCCGACAAAATCTTTACTTCTTTGATATGTTTTGAATTGATATCTGAAAATTTACCGTTATAGGGTGCCCCGTTAATGATGATCAGCGGATCGTTCGAAGGTGCCTGGCGAAGCACGGTCTGCTGTTTTTGCTTACTGGCCAGCTCTTGCCGCATATTCGTCACGTTTACAGGCCCGGAAGATAAGTTTTGCATCCCTTTCCTGTTATAGCGGGTAATATCGTTCAGCAAGGCGACATTACTCTGGTCGGGTGAAATTTCTATTTTATAATTATGCCGTTCCGCGACTTTCACATACTTGGTTTCATTGCCATAAGATTGTACCATGATTAACTGGGCAGTATCTGGCACTTCTAAAACAAAGTTGCCCATGGCATCTGAAGTAACCGTTCTGCCTGTACCCGGTACGCTGACCCTGGCATTCTCCAGGGCTACTCCGGCTTTGTCCACGATAATCCCTTGCAATTTTAGCAAGCGCACTGCCGGAATATCGGTTGCAGGCTCAATTGCCCTGGGCGAAAGATCCTGGACGACAGCCGTAGGATCAGCATGCTGCAACGTTTCTTCGTTTACCAATAAATGTTGATTGGAAGCCCCGGGATTCAATGCAGGATCCTGGAATAAGACCGGAGCAGACTTCTTTGCCGCCACGTCCGAAACATCATCGTTTGCCGTTCCCGTCAATACTTTACCGTTCGCCTTATTCGCCACAACCAACGCCGGTTTCGCTACCCGGATATTTCGGACTTCGCTACCCCCGGCGTCAAACTGCTCATTGCGCATCACTGAGGGTGCCGCGCCGGCCGATACCGGCGACTGTACGGTATTTGTAACAGCAACATTGTTATTGATGTGTTGATCGGTTGAAGAATAATTCCAGCCCAAGGCAATACCGGTGATGACGACTAATGCGGCGGCCACATACTTAATTGCTGAAAACGAAAAGAACTGTATTTTCCTGGTTTCCTTTTTATCCAACTGCTGCTCTATCCTGTCCCACAGTTTATCCTGAGCAAGAAAAGTCGTTTGCTCATCAGCAGCTGCCGCTTCCCTAAATGCTTCAAACAACTTATTTTGCGATTCCATTTGCTTCATTTTTTAGTTCATAGTGATGTTTTACCAGCTTCTGCAATTTAACCCGGGCCACGTTTACCTGGGATTTTGAGGTACCTTCAGAGATCTGCAGCAAGGCCGCAATTTCTTTATGGCTATACCCTTCTATGGCAAAAAGGTTAAATATAGACCGGCAGCCATCGGGCAGGTAATCCAGCAGTTTAAGGAGATCTTTATGTTCCAGCTGTTGTGTGGTAGATTGCTCAAATACAGGTTCCTGTTTGATATCATCCAGCGATAGATTGAAATTGACCTTTTTGCGCAGGAGCTGCAGGCTTTGGTTTACCGCCACCTTTTTAGCCCAGCCATATAAAGCCCCGGCATCTTTTAACGTATTCATCCTGGTAAAAATGAGTACAAAACTTTCTGCCAGCGCATCTTCTATTTCCATGTCCAGTTTCAGATAACGCTTGCACACGCTATACAGCATAGGAGACAGCTGCAGGTATAAATTATGCTGCGCTTTTCTATCTCCCGATATACATGCTTTTATAATTGCCTCGTTGCTCAAAATTTTGCTTATTTACCTACTTAGATGCAGGAACTTCAAAAATAGTTGTAAGCCGGCATATATTTTTTTATATTAAATAAACACCTATCATTCCCCGGCCAAATCAGATCAGGCCCTCCCGGATCATATCATGCAGGTGCACCATACCGCGGTATTGTCCCTGGCGGGTCACCAATAGCTGTGAAATGTTATAGGTACGCATCAATTCCAGGCCTTCTACTGCCATCGCCTCTTCTTCAATTGACTTGGGGTTCAGGGTACAGATATCTTTGGCTTTAATACCCGAAAGTTCTTCATGTTTTTCCAGCATCCGGCGCAGGTCACCGTCGGTGATGACGCCCAGCAAAGTTTCATTTTCCAATACCGCTGTAGCTCACAGCCGGTTTGAAGAGATCGCAATAATGATATCCTTAAGGCTGGCCGTGGCCGCAACGCTGGGAGCAGCATGCTGCATGCTCAGGTCTTTGATCCGCAGGTAAAGCCGTTTACCTAAAGCACCGCCGGGGTGGAACCGGGCGAAATCTCCGGCTGAAAAACCTTTTAACTGCAATAAACAAACCGCCAGTGCATCCCCCATAACGAGCTGCGCCGTAGTACTAGTGGTGGGTGCGAGGTTATTAGGACAAGCCTCCTGGTCAATGGTCGTATCCAGGAAAATATCTGATTGTAAAGCAAGAAAAGAGGCCGCATTCCCGCAAATGGCGATAATCGGGTTGCCAAAATTTTTGATAAATGGAATCAAAGCTTTTATTTCCGGGCTTTCCCCGCTTTTGGATATGATGATCACGATGTCTCCCTGCTGGATCATGCCCAGGTCGCCATGGATCGCATCTGCAGCATGCATAAATAGTGCCGGAGTACCCGTAGAGTTCATCGTGGCAACTATCTTTTGCGCAATGATGGCACTCTTACCGATACCGGTCATCACTACTCTGCCCGTAACGGTATGCAGTAGCCGTACAGCCTGTTCAAAACGTCGGTCGATCGAGGCGGTCATTTGCACCAATGCACGGGTTTCATTTTCAATAGTCAATTTTCCTAACTGTACGATATCTATCGGTTCTGGCATATCTAAGAATTCAATCCTCAAAATTAAAGAGTAAATCTGATTTTGAAGCAGTAATCATCATACAGAAGCTTCCGCCGCCTTGTCCAATCGCTTCCGGACTTGTTCCAGCTTTTTACCGATGAGCCAGAAGGACAATGCCATGATAGCAAAAAAGATCCCTTTATTGGTCACATCCCATAAATATTCAAAATAACGGGTGTATAAGTTCAGGATGAGAAACAGTAAAACCATATCGCGAAGGCTTTTGTCCTTAGCTTTTATAGCGTAAAACAATAAGCCTGCCAGGATTAGCGTATAGCCGATGGCCCAGCCCAATACACGGCTCTGGCGCATGGCAAACCAGCCATCCAGGTCAAAATTACCGAATACGGAAACACCCCATGCGGTAGTAAAAAACAT
>CAXYKQ010000107.1:0-9840 GCA_964277835.1 uncultured Edaphocola sp.
TGCACGAGTTCATGCACTTCCATAGCGCCGCAAATATTGGTGATCAGCTCACCGATCACATTCAACTCTTCTTCCGTTACGCCACGTGCTTCCGTGATCGCTTCCAAAACTTCTAATGCCGCTTCCAGTTTTTCAGGGCCGGCATTTTGATAAGCCTGTCTAATTATGGGTAATTTCATCGACTAAAGTTTTTAAAGATTCTGCCTGGTTGGTCTGCACCTGGTTAACTAAAGTTCCTTTTTCAAACGCTGCAAAGGTAGGGAGATTATCCACCTTGGCTAACTGCCGGGAGGCCGGCATTTTTTCTGCATCGACATAAACGAAAACCACGTTTTCGTTTTCCGCTGCCAGTTTCTTGAATTTAGGCTTCATGATACGGCAGTTGCCACACCAGGTAGCGCCATATTGAACCATTACTTTATCATTGCTGTTGACGATCTCCTGCAGATTATCTTCGGTAAGTTCCTGGAACATAATTTCGATTTTGCTTGATTAAAAGATATAAAAAAGCCATAGTGCCGGCACAAAAAAGCTACGGACACTATGGCAGGACCAATTAGTTTTTGCTCAGGTAGTCTGCAACACCCGCACGGTCTGCATTCATAGCCTCTTTGCCTTCTTCCCAGTTAGCAGGGCATACCTCGCCATGCTTCTGAACGTGTGTATAAGCGTCGATTAAACGCAGGTACTCATTTACATTACGGCCGACCGGCATATCATTTACGCTTTCGTGAAATACTTTACCTTCTTCGTCAATCAGGTAAGTAGCACGGAACGTTACATTACCGCCAGAGTAAACCATTTCTTCATTTTCATCCATGCTGTACTCTGCATCCAGGATACCCAGCTCCTGGGCCAATAGACGGTGTGTATCTGCAATAAGCGGGTAAGTGATTCCTTCAATACCGCCATTGTCTTTCGAGGTGTTCAACCAGGCAAAGTGCACTTCGGGTGTATCGCAAGAAGCGCCGATAACAACCGTATCTCTTTTTTCAAATTCACCTAACGCCGCCTGGAATGCGTGCAATTCAGTAGGACACACAAAAGTGAAATCTTTCGGATACCAGAACAACAATACTTTTTTCTTATTCTTTACTGCCTCATTTAATACATTAATCCTGAATGTATCGCCCATTTCAGATGTCGCGTCTACTGCAAGATTGGGAAACTTTTTACCTACTAAAGCCATTTTGTTTATTTTTTAATGTTATTGATTTTTATTTTACGGCTGCAAAGTTAAACCAAGTTATTGCATTTGCCTATCGCATTCCTTTGTTTATATATAGTCAAAATCTATTGAAGTCTAATTTTAAATTAAATAAAATCTATTTAGTCATAATTTTTGTACCTGTTTCATTTTATCGGGTAAAAGCGGTTAATTTTGAAGGATTGATCATTCTATAATTAAAACAAATGAAGAAATATTGTTGGTCCTTGCTGTTCCTTCTCGCCGCAAAAAGCGCATTCGCCCAAAAAGCATTTGAGGGAGCCTGGTCGGGTGTTTTGAAGCTACAGACAATGGAGTTAGGACTGGTGTTTAATATAAAGGATAATGATGGTAAACTGGAAGCGACTATGGACAGCCCTAACCAGGGTGCTAAGGGCATCCCGGTAAAATCAGTACATACTCAGAAAGACAGTATCTATATTGACATGCCGGAAATACAGCTGGTTTATAAAGGGGCACTAATGGACCCCAATAATATCAAAGGCAGTTTTACCCAACGCGGACAAGCCTTTGAGCTTGATCTCAGTAAAACTTTATCCTTAAAAAGCAACCGGCCACAGGAACCGCAAGCGCCCTTTCCCTACCAGGAAGAAAAAATAAACTTTGACAATAAGACGGACGGCATACAGTTGGGCGGCACCCTGACCTTACCCCAGGGGAAAGGTCCTTTCCCCGCGATTGTGCTGGTGAGCGGTAGCGGTCCCCAGGACCGGGATGAAAGCCTGCTCGGACATAAGCCCTTCCTGGTGCTTGCCGACTATTTTACCCGGAATGGCTACGCAGTTTTACGCTATGATGATCGTGGAGTCGCACAATCCGGCGGTACCTTCGAAGGCGCCACGAGCGCTGATTTTGCCAATGACGCATGGGCAGCAGTCCAGTTTTTACAAGCACGCAAGGACATCAATAAAAAACGTATTGGTATCATGGGCCATAGTGAAGGTGGTCTGATCGCGACCAAGCTGGCAGCGGCACATAAAGACCTGGCTTATATCGTAATGCTCGCCGGGCCGGGCTTAAGGGGCGACCAGATCTTACTGCAACAGCAGGAGCTGATCGCAAAAGGAAGTGGCGTACCTGATTCCGCAATACGGCAATCGGTAGCGGCTAACAAAAACATTTATGACATTATCAATGCCGGCGATAAAGATCCCAAAATTATCGAACAAAAACTAAGACGCTATCTCAACAACGAGTTTAAAGAAGGGCGTTTGCCTCATGAGCCCGGAGCGGAAAAAGACAGTGTGGTCCAGACCTACCTGCAAGCCGTTTCGGAGCCCTGGATGACTTATTTTATCCAATACGATCCGCAACCCGACCTGGTAAAGATCAAGAGCCCGGTATTAGCCCTGATCGGCGCTAAAGACCACCAGGTATTGCCGGAGTTCAATATACCGGCTTTAAAGAGCGCTTTTGCGAAAGGAAACAATAAAAAGGCAACGGTATTGGAACTGGAAGGTCTGAATCACTTGTTCCAGGAAGCGCAAACAGGATTGCCGCAGGAGTACAGTTCCATTGAACAGACATTTTCGCCTGCCGCTATGAAAACTATTTTAGACTGGCTGAACCAACAAATGAAATAATGAAGATAGTCGATGAGTGATGGGTGATGAGTGACGGGTGATGAGCGATGGGTGATGGGTGATTGCTGATGAGTGATGGATGATTTTGAATGGTTAATTGTTAATGGTTAATGAGTGATGGGGAAATACAGAAGTGCTCTAAGCCTGACTAGCCTACTGTACCCTTCGATAAACTCGGGTGACACATCGTGCGATTTTAGATGAGTATATGCAACAAATGGAATAATGTAAAGGAGCAGTCTAAAACGGCCGTTTACGCCATTGCGACTGCAGCATAGCGAAACGGAGCAATCTGAAAGTCAAATTTTTTGTAGTATAGATTTCTCGACTTCATTACATTACGTTCGAAATAGCGACCATTTAGACAGTACCTTTGCTATTTATAATCGTAAATACTTCTTGAAATATTCCAGCGTAAGCCGCCATAACCATAAGTCCTCGCCGTTGCAGGCTGCTCCTCGTTACTTAGCGTAAGGATACCCCCGGCCTCCAAAAACAGGTTGGGCCTTAATTCATAAGCGACATTAAGGTTAGCCCAAATCATCTTTCTTTTTGTTCCCGAAAGCATGGGGTAGGCATTATTATTGACAAAAGTCCTGTTGGTAGCCGGCTGGTAAATACCGGAACCCACATAAGTGCCGGCCGGGTTCTCTCCGTATACCGCATACACACCACGGCCTTCAATCGTCCAGAGAGCAGCGGGCTGGTAGCGGAGTTGGGCGATCACTTCCATAAAATTATTCCCTAAAGGATGCGCCATGGGTTGATTATAATGTGCAAAAGCAGCAGCACTGTCGGTTGCCGGTGCATAAGTGAATGGGCGTACCGCGTTAAATTCCAATTGACCGTCCAGGTTCTTCAAGGTAGCTACATCGTAATACTTCAAGCCCAGTTGCAGGCCATACTGGTTCTTCCAGGAGCCCTGACCGATGCTGCCAAGATCAAGCTTATCCAGGAAAGCCTGGCCATAGAACTGTAGCCCTTTTACGGGAAGCGCCTTGAATTGAAAGCCCCAGGCATTATTACGGGCATCTTTATTCAGCTGCTTAGTGATACTCTGGTAGCCAATGACGGGTACAAAAATACCTGCCGGCAGTTTATTTCCCTTTGAAAAAACAGTGCTTTCAAAAATCCCAAGACTTAACCAGCCAGTGGGTACATAGTTCAGCTGGTGCACTGCCGCGTATTGCTTCGGCAATAAACCATCACCGCTTGTCTGTCTCACTTCATTATTGGCGATCTGCTCCATCATCACACTTTCATAAAAGAAATTTTTCCAGTTGGCCCTTAAGCGTACAAAGGTAGCCGGAGCCGCATTATTCGACAAAACCAGGCTCCTGATCCCGAAACCTACGTGTTGCTTATCATATCCAAAAGTGATCGAAGCATGATCCTGTACCAGGGCGAAGTCTACATAACCACGGGCCAGGAACATATCGAACGTCTGACCGTTTTGCGCTGCGTAATGTGTTCCCGGGAATTGGCCTCTGTGCCTTCCCACCCAGCTATTGAGGTAACCGGGTATTCTTTCCTGGTTGTCTGCCAGCATAGTGTAAAATCCTACCCTATCCGTGATCCTACCCCTTAATTCCAGTCCCCGGGTATTGGTATACCGGACACTTTCTTCGCTTATGTCATAACCAGCCTGCAGGTACAATACAGGATTTACGGAAAGAAAAAAATCATCTGTTTCTACGTTGACCAGGTCAGTTTGGGTTTGGTAAAAATATTTTAAAACAGGTTTTTTAGATGCTACGAAGCCCGACTCGCCGGAAGCGTTCTCGTGCCATTCGCCACTGATACTGATCGCCCGGTTAATATTGAATTCATCGATAGCATTTGTTGTCAACCGACCTACCCTTGCATCCCGGCCCAACTCCCCGAGGTAACGGACAAGCGCCTTTCGGGATAAAGGTTGCATAGCTGTATTGAAGTCCGTGCTGAACATACCCGTTTTGGTTTCCAAACGATCGGCCAGGTGATACTCCGGGCTACCGGGGTTCAAATAAGTCGTTTGTGCCCTGGTCGTTAAAGTAAGGGCTCCCAAAACAAGGGATGACAAAAAAGTCTTTCGTAAATTATTCCTCATAATTATTTGTTCAAGCAAAATCAATGGTCCATTGGCAATACCTGCAAATGTATTCAAAATTCACTAAATATGTAATGGCTGCGGCTTATAGAAAAGTATTGTTTTAAAATGGATGTTTATATGCCAGGTTCATTTATACGGGAATCCCGGCATACTCCAGCACAGATTAAAAGTCTTCTATAGCCTGTTTGGTAAATTTTCTTCAAAGGACCAACTGCAGGTAAGTACAATAAAACGTTCTTTCCCTGTTGCCCTTGTAATTCCAATATAATTTGGACGGAACAGGGTGAAGCAACTCTGCCATCGCGAATGTTGTTGGTCTATGGTTACCGGTTCAATTTCATTGAATGCAATCACTTTAAACTTCCGGAAGAGCTACTTGGGATTGATGATACAGCATTTCCCTTCAACGAGCGCAAAACAGCAACAGTACAAGGCATTAGCCAGGTAAGCGGTAAAAAATAAGCTATTAATAGAAGTATTAGGTACACTAAGGCATCACTGTAAATCCGTATGCTATTAAAGCAGTCCCTATTAAAGCTATGAATAAAGGAAGCCAGGATCCGATAGGAAGGTAGAAAATGTGCGCATCCGGGTAGCCTCTGCGAAGCAGTATCTGGTCTACGCGCTCATCGCGAAACTCCTGTATCGGAATAATCATCTATTTCCTTTTAAAGGTCCAGATCAGGGCTTTCTCTTTGGTCGCCTTATAAATGGTGCCATGGTCTTCTGCAGGCTCATCAGCGTAAAACCATTTTAGTCCAGGTAAAGCTTGCTGTTTTAATGCCTCTGCCAGCGGCCTGGTATAACCGGCCATATCTTTAGAGCCGGCAAACCAAAGAGTACCTGGCGCTTCCGGGAACAATAACAGGTGTTCCTGTGCGCTACGTACCAGGTATCCTTTATTCCACCAGACGGAGGGATCCATGGCGATGTAATGATCAAACATGCCGGGTTGTAACAGGAAAGTTTCCATCACGAAAAGACCCGCGAGCGATTCCCCTATGATCGCCTTCTTCCCGGAAGTGCGATAACGTCTTTCGATCTCGGGAAATAGCTCATCCTTCACAAAAGCGCGAAATTTTGCGGCACCATCGGTGAGCGGCGCCAGCACTGAATCTTCTTTTACCTCGGAAGGCCCGGTAAGATCTCTCCTTCTATTCGTATTTTCAATACCTACCAGTATCATAGGCGGTATGGTACCTGTAGTTATCAGCTGCGATAATGTTTCCGCGATATGCGGAAAATCCTCCCGCGTACCGCCATCCGGCATATAGATCACTAACAAAGAGTCTTTACCATTTCTATAATCCGGCGGCGTCCAGATGTTAATGTGCCGGGTTTCGCCCAGTAGTTGAGCAGGTAGCTCCAGGCTGTCGTATTTCAGTATAAAAGGCCCGGGGGCATTGGTTTTACCCGTAACATTCAAATGTCCCAGGAAGAGTCCTAAAAAAGCAAAAAGCAGTTGTTTCATATTGTAGTTTTAAAAAATGCGCCTAAAGCTAAGACAATCCCGGCTATGATAATTGTTAATGGTCAATGGTTAATGCTCAGGCAGACATAGTTGCGTAAAATATTTGCCAGCGCTTATGATCCGACAGGCTTAACAGAGCAAGGAGCTCCTTTTTTCACCCTGGAGCCGATGAACAGGACGAAACTTTTTTATTTTATCGTTGCCCACATAGGCTTGGCTTTAATGATCTTTTGATGCACCGGGCAATCTTCGCTGTGCGCGCCTTTCAGGTAACCGATGCTCATCAGGAATTCATTGACGATCTCGCCACCGGTAAATTTGAAGGTTTTTTTGAAAAGCTTCACCCATTCCTCCTTCGACCTGGGATGGTGGTGCTCCAGCCATTTTTCAAAAGAGCCGTATTCTTTTTGCAGGGTTAAGATCGTGCGTGCATTTTCAATCGCCGCGTTTACTTTCAGTTTATTTCGGATGATGCCGGCATCGTTCAATAAGCGCTCCCGGTCGGCATCGGTATACGCGGCAATTTTCCTGATATTAAAATTGCTATACGCCTTACGAAAGCTTTCTTCTTTCTTAAGAATAGTTTCCCAACTGAGGCCAGCCTGGTTGATCTCCAGGATCAGGCGTCCCAGTAATTCATTATCATCATGGATCGGGAATCCATAATAGTTATCATGATAGCGTTTGTGCAGGGCTTTTTTCTCGGGTACCTGCATGTTTTCTATAGCGTTGCAATAAGACATAAGTTCTATTTATTTTTTTGCTGGCGTGTCGCGAGTGCTTTAATATCTCTGATCTCTAAAACCGGCTTCTCGTAGCCTTTATCAATCATGTTGATCATCGCTTGTGCGACCTGGTGTAAAGTTAAAGATTGTCCAGGAAGTATCAGTGGAAATAAAGCAATGAGCGGCTTGAAAAACCAACGTACGTTCTGTTGTCCTTTTACCGGCTTCATAAAGCCGGGCCGGAAGTTATACTGCGCCCGGAATCCGAGTGTCATCAGCTTATCTTCGGTTTTACCTTTAACCCTTTGCCACATCTGTTTACCATCCGTACGCGTATGCGCGCCCGATACAAAACTAAAGACTATACCCGGGTTGAGCTTTATTAATGCCTGTGCGAAATTGATCGTAGTGTCATAAGTTATAAAGCTATACTCTTCTTCGCTCATTCCTACAGAGCTGACACCGGCACAATAAAAACAAGCGTCATAACCGCCTAAAGGTTCTGTTACTATTCCCAGCTGATTAAAATCCTCCAGGATCAATTCCTTTAATTTAGGATGCTGCCTGCCGGACGGCCTGCGCCCGATGACTAATACAGATGCTATTTCCGGGCTTTCCAGGCAATGCAATAAGACGCCTTCTCCTACCATACCGGTTGCACCGGTTATAATGACTTTATAAGTGTTCATAGCTGGTTATTTTACATTAATCCACCATGGTTCAAATGTTTGCTCCGGTTGGTTCATGTAAACAACTTCGCCAATTTTTGGCGTAGCTAAAGTATATGGAGCTCCTTTGGCGTATTCCGTCATGAGCTTTAACGGCTCATCCCAGGGATGCCGCGCCAGCTTGAATTTAGAATGGTGTACCGGCATCATGCGTTTTGCTTTTACCTCTATGGTCGCCTGCTTTACCTCTTCGGGTAATTTATGCACCGATTGCCAGGCAGGGTTGTACTGCCCGCATTCCATCATGACAAAATCAATCGGCCCAAATTGTTCCCCGATTTCTTTATAAATTTGATCGTAACCGCCATCCCCGCTGTAGAAAACTTTAAAATCCGGTCGTACGATCAGGAAAGAAACCCAGAGCGTTTTAGACTGCTTGAGACTGCGGCCGCTGCTGTGGTGTGTCGGCAACAGATGGATGACAGTCTGCGGGTCAATATCCACCTTACCGTACCAGTCCCGCTCGATCAATTGAGCTGGTTTATAGCCCCAATATTCAAAATGGGAGCCAACGCCCAAGCCACAAATGACCTGCTTCACTTTAGGCTGCAAAGCTACAATGGTTTTGTAATCCAGGTGGTCGTAGTGATCGTGGCTGATTAACAGGTAATCGATCTCGGGCATATCGGCTACCGTATAGATATCGGTTCCCTTAAATGCTTTCACCGAATTGGGCAAAGGTGATGCCGAACCGCTGAATACGGGATCAATCAGGTAGCGCTTCCCGCCTAGTTGCATATACATAGACGAGTGACCAAACCAAACCACCAGGTTACTGTCTAAAGGCAGATTTTTCAAATCCGTTTTTACAGAGGGCAACGCTTCACCGGGATCGGTGCGCTCATCTTTACTGAAAATCGCGTTGTACGCTACTTTAGTCATGGAGAACCCGGGAGTGATCGTCGGGCGGGGGGTACGGTTCCTGAATTTATCGTCTTTATAATTGGGCGACTTTAATATTTCTGCCAGTCTTGCCCTGTCCGGTACTTTGCCAAATTTAGGCTGTTTCATATAAATAAATATGCTTAGTGTCGATAATAAAATAATGCTTATTAAAGCGGTGAATAATCTTTTTAGAAATTTCTTTATTCGTTTCATGTTTATGTTCAATTAAACCAATACGCCGCGCCTGGCTGAGGCTGGTTTTGCCAAATTTGCTGAGGGATAAAAGCTGGAAATCGTAGAGGCCTATATCCTGCTGCTGTCGACGGCATCAACTGATACTTTTTCCCTTGCGAAAGGCAGTCATAAGTATAGCTGTTGTCAAAACCTACATCGAAGACTACCGCTTTGCCTGAATGTGACATCATTAACCATTAAATCGGTCAGCATTTCCGGTCGGAGAAGTAATAAGAGTGTTGAAGAAGATTACCCAAAACCCCAGCCATATAAGATGATAGACTGTTGGGCTATAATCGCTTCAAGGGATATTGTTTTTTTGATCAGCATGTCAGATGTTTTAGAATGATTGTTCCAAAGGTGATTGATTGTTTCAGGCTTTTACAGCATCCCAGACCATGCTCAGCTGGTCCGCGATCTTTTGTTTTTGGGTAGCTTTATCGGCTTTCTGTATCCAGCGTACAAAGGTATTAATGGTACCGGCCAGGAAATAGATAATGGATTCCATGGCCAGGGGTTTGATAATGCCTTCTCTTTGTCCTTGCCCGATGAGGTCAAAAACGGGTAAGAAAGCATTTTTTCCTTGTGCTTTCGTTGCTTCTGTAATGATCGGCGAATTCTGCATCTGGTCCATGAAGGCAAATGCTGCTGGGTGTTTCAAGTAAAATTTAATGATCGAAATATAGAACTCCAGGAATTTCGTCTTGAGGGAACAGTCGCTGTCTAAACTTTTAAGGGTTTGTATAATTTCTGAAGTCTTTATGTGCAGGTAGATCGCGTTGATCAATTCTTCCTTCGTTGCAAAGTAATTATAAATAGTCCCCATCCCGGAACCCGCTGCTTTTGCGATGGCAGACATTGGAGTACCCTGTATGCCTTTTTCTACGAAAAGCT
>CAXYKQ010000108.1:0-5573 GCA_964277835.1 uncultured Edaphocola sp.
TATACCACTTTTAGGTACTGAGCTGAAAGGTAAAGCCATTTTAATTTAATCACAGATATGCAGCAGAGAGCCGGAGTAAAAACAGGATTGATAGGAGGGTTTATTATTGCACTGATCTACATAGCTATGTTGTGGGCCCGTTACACTTATTTTAGCTACAACCCGTTCGTCTTTTTATTGAGCAGCTTTATCGGTTTCGGACTATTTGTGGTCCTTCTGGTGCTGCTGGCGAGGCAGCGGAAAAAAGAGTTGCACCATTTAGCAGAAATAAAGGATTTATTTCAAACCCTTTTTGTTGCGATCATCATCGTCGAAGTGGTTTGTTATATCTATAATTATTTTTACTTAACGGCGATAAACCCGGATTTCTATCTACATTACGAGCAGGGTGTGGTTGACTTTGCGAAAAGCCGGAACATGCCTGCGGAACAAATTGAAGAGAAAGCCAAAGCCGTAAGAGACAGCGCGGTGGATAGCAAAAAATTCTGGGCGCCCATTTTGGGCATTTTCAGTAGAATTGTATTGGATAGTATATTTGCTGTGATTATAGCTTACGTTATGAAAACAGGCTTGAAGTCTGAAGATATTCAAACATTGAGAGCGCAACAATCCGAGTCGTAAATCGAAAAAACTATTGACCTTGTTAGATTTAACTGTAATCGTTCCTTTACTTAACGAAGAAGAATCGCTGCCGGAGCTGGCCGCATGGATAGACCGTGTTGCTCAGGCAAACCAATACCGATACGAGATCATTTTCGTGGATGATGGCAGTACCGACAGCAGCTGGCAGGTGATCCAGGACCTGGCGAAGCAAAATGCCAGTATCAAAGGAATTAAATTTCAGCGTAATTACGGCAAGAGTGCTGCTTTAAATGAAGGTTTTGCTGCTGCCCAGGGGAAAGTGGTCGTTACTATGGATGCCGACCTGCAGGACAGCCCGGAGGAAATTCCTGAATTCGTCCAGATGATCAATGTGGAGGGGTATAACCTGGTGAGTGGCTGGAAAAAGAAACGTTTCGACAACCGCCTGACTAAAAATCTGCCTTCAAAATTCTTTAACGGTGTTACCAGTAAGGTAACCGGCATTAGCCTGCACGATTTTAACTGCGGCTTGAAGGCCTATGACAATAAAGTAGTCAAAAATGTTGAGGTGTATGGAGAAATGCATCGCTATATACCTGTATTGGCTAAAAATGCCGGTTTTAAAAAGATAGGGGAGAAAGTTGTCCAGCACCAGGCCCGCAAATACGGGGTTTCCAAGTTCGGCTGGAACCGTTTCGTAAATGGTTTCCTGGACCTGCTTACGGTTCAGTTCGTCGGGAAATTCGGTAAAAAGCCGATGCACTTTTTCGGGCTGTTTGGCGCTTTGGTCTTCCTGGTAGGGTTTAGTTTTATCTTATACCTGGTTATTTGCAAATTTTTATGGTGGGACAGCTATTCCGTGTCTTCCAGGCCGCCGTTCTACATGGCTTTGACCCTAATCTTAATGGGAACTATGTTTTTCCTGGCCGGGTTCCTTGCTGAGCTTATGGTACGTAATGCGCCTGAACGCAATCAATATGCTATTGATGAAAAATTAAGACTCTGAGGCTGTTTATAATCCTTATATTTGCCCTGTTTTGAAATTTAAAAAGATATGGCAAAGAAGCGATTGGCAATACTTGGAGCTACCGGGTCTATAGGCACTCAGGCCTTGGATATCGTAGCGGCTCATCCCTCTTTATTCAAAGTTGAGATTTTATCGGCACATTCAAATGCAGACTTATTACTGCAGCAGGTAGCGCAACACCAGCCTAACGCCGTGGTAGTAACGCAGCAGCAGGCTTATGAACAGGTCAAACAAGCTTTATCCAACAGCGATACGAAAGTGTTTTTCGGAGAAGACGCCCTGAACGATGTGGTCAGCTGGGACTCTGTCGATTTCGTATTAGCAGGTATTGTTGGTTATGCCGGGTTACATTCCACCCTTGCTGCCATCCGGGCAAAAAAACCAATCGGCCTGGCCAATAAAGAAACCTTGGTGGTCGCCGGCGCCATCGTAATGGAAGAGGCCCGTTGTAATGGCGTTCCCATCATTCCTGTCGATTCCGAGCACTCCGCGATTTTTCAATGCCTGATGGGCGAGGAAATGAACAGTATCGAAAAGGTTATTCTAACGGCTAGCGGTGGTCCATTCTTGGGTAAGAAACCAAACTTCCTGGTGAATGTCAAAAAATCACACGCTTTACAGCACCCCAACTGGACCATGGGCGCGAAGATATCCATCGACTCTGCAACTTTGATGAATAAAGGATTGGAAATGATCGAAGCAAAATGGCTTTTTGGGCTGACGAATGAGCAGATCGAGGTCGTTATCCACCCGCAATCCATTATCCATTCACTGGTACAATTCAACGATGGCTCCCTGAAAGCACAAATGGGCCTGCCGGATATGAAACTGCCCATTCAATATGCTATGGCTTTCCCGAAAAGAGTATCCAACGATTTTCCCCGCTTCAGCTTTAAAGATTACGGTAAACTCACTTTCGAACAGCCTGATGTAAAAACCTTCCGTAACCTCCAACTGGCTATGGACGCGATGTACAAAGGAGGTAACGCGCCATGTGTGTTGAACGCGGCTAATGAAGTGGTAGTAGAAGCCTTTATTAACAATAAAGTGGGCTTCTTGCAGATGAGCGACCTCATCGAGCAGGCTATCCTGAATGTAAACTTTATCGAAAACCCTTCTTTGGAGGAATTAGTAGAAACCGATAAAGAAACCAGGGTTTACACCCAAAAAGAACTGGCTAAATTAGATTATTAGATTTAGTCGCTTTCATTTTACATTAAATAATAAATATCCTGATGGATCTATTAATTACCATCGCCCAGTTTTTACTGGCGCTTTCTTTACTGATCGTTTTACATGAAGGCGGACACTTCTTTTTCGCCCGTTTATTTAAAACCCGGGTAGAGAAATTCTATTTGTTCTTTGATTTCCTGTTTCCTTTCAGCAACATCCTGCCTTTCTCGTTATGGAAAAAGAAAAAAGGAGATACAGAATATGGTATCGGCTGGTTCCCTTTGGGCGGTTATGTAAAAATCGCCGGAATGGTGGATGAAAGTATGGATACCGAACAGATGGCTAAGCCGCCACAACCCTGGGAGTTCAGGAGTAAAAAGGCCTGGCAGCGCCTGCTGATCATGTTAGGTGGAATTATCGTTAATGTGCTACTTGCCTTCATCATTTTTGCCGGTATCCTGTTTGCCTGGGGAACGGAAAAACTGCCGATGAGCGAAGTCAATAAAAACGGTGGTGTGGTGATCATGGATAGTATCGGCATTAAAGCGGGGATGAGAGATGGCGACCAGGTTTTAAAAATTGATGGCCGGCCGATACACTATTTTAATGGACTGAATGCGGAATTCATTACCGCGAGCACCGTTGAAGTAATGCGGGAGGGCAAACAGCAAACCATTAACCTGCCGGTAGACCTGATCGGTCAAATGGTGGACGCCAATCGCCAGTCGGGTATATTTGCTTATAATATTCCGGTAATCGTTGGTGTGGTTACGAAAGGCAGCAATGCTGAAAAAGCGGGGTTAAAAGCGAAAGACATTATCCGCTCGGTTAACGGGCAGGCGATCCCCAATATGAAAGAACTCTACCCGGTACTGAAAGCCAATAAAGAGAAGGCAGTCAGCCTTGTGGTGGATCGTTTAGGAGCGCCGGTAACGATCAACGCTATGGTGAATAAAGAGGGACAGCTAGGATTCCAGATGGCCGGCCCGGAAACTAAAGAAGATTTTGCTAAACTGGGTTATGCACTTGAGGTACAAAAGTATAGTATAGGCGAAGCTATTCCGGGTGGGGTAGCAATGGCCGGAGATAGGTTAAGTACCTATGTAAAGCAGATGAAGTCTATATTCAACCCGGAAACGGGTGGCTACAAAGGATTAGGCGGTTTTGTTTCCATGGCGAAAGTATACGGAAGTGAATGGGATTGGTTGCGTTTCTGGACGATTACCGGTACCCTGTCTTTGATCCTGGCCTTTATGAACCTCTTGCCGATACCGGGATTAGATGGGGGTTATGTGATCTTTACCCTTTGGGAAATGATTACAGGAAGAAAACCGAATGAAAAGTTTCTGGAGGTAGCGACGACTATCGGCCTGGTATTTTTATTGGTATTGATGGTATATGCCAATGTGAATGACATCGTCCGGAATTTTTTCCGCTGATCAGGTAATGAACCAGAGCTGACTTAAACCGACTTATTTTGCCACCCTTCACCTGTAAAAGGGTAAGCAATTGACCCCTGTAAATTTGGAAACAACAACATACCTAACCATACCGGAATCATGCAGGCTGTATTATCCCTGATCAAAAAAGACATTTTAATAGAGTGGCGCCAGAAGCATACTTTCTTCAGCGTCCTGCTTTATGTGAGTTGTACGGTATTCGTGATCTATATGATGGCCGCCCAGCCCGAGACCATGGTCTGGAACGCGCTGTTCTGGATTGCGCAACTGTTTGTAACGGTGAATACGGTGGCTAAAAGCTTCCTGCAGGAAACATCCGGGCGCAACCGGTACTATTATACCTTAGTGGGCCCGCAAAAATACCTGATCGCGAAAATGATTTACAGCGTTATTTTAATGCTGCTTATCTCTTTTATTAACCTGGGCTTGTTTAATTTGCTGTTGGGTTATAAATTACTTAAACCCGGGTTGTTTATTCTGGTAGTCTGCCTGGGGGCCGCCTGCCTGTCCTTACTCTTTACGTTCCTTTCCGCCATTGCCGCTCAGGCCAGGCAAAATGCAGCGATGATGGCCGTTATGGGTTTTCCTATTGCGATCGTCATCCTGATGATGCTGAGCCGGTTGGCCAATGCGGCGTTATCCAGTGTGGTGCAGGAAGGTATCGGGATGTTGCTGGCGGTGATGCTGACGATGTGCGGGCTGATCATCGGTATTGCCATGGTGCTTTTTCCTTTCTTATGGAAAGAGTAAAACGGCGTTAAACCTGTAAGGTTTTAGGAACGTTACAGGTTATCTAAATTAATCTTCGACCCATTCGGCATAAGAAGTACGCGTCTCGTACAGCCTCATAGAACGGATTTTTATATTTTCCGGAAGGATCTTTTTTAATTGCTGGCGGGTGTACAGCAGGATATTCTCTGCACTGGGCTCATATTCCCAAACAATAAGATTTTCGTGCTCCCTGATCTCTGGATGGGCCTGCAGGTAAGCTTTAGACAGTACTAATTTATGGTCGAAATAATCGACGATCTCAGCTTTTACAATACGTTTGATGTCTTTAAAGTCGATTAAAAAACCCGGCGGTGCGATGAAATCGTCTACAGGACCTGTAGCGGCTACTGTGACATGGAGCTCATAGGAGTGACCGTGGATGTTTTTACAGGGACCATCATAACCGTGTACGGCATGCGCCGTTTCAAAAGGAAATATTTTCGTTAATTGTAACATTACTGAGAGCCATTAAACTTGCAGCTGCAAGCCTGCAAATTTCGCTATTTTTTATGATATAAAGAAAAAACATCCTTCACCCGGTAGTAAAAACGAAATAGAAT
>CAXYKQ010000109.1:0-12837 GCA_964277835.1 uncultured Edaphocola sp.
GTTCCATGTGGCGCTGTCACCAGGTTAGCGCTGGTCATGATCTCGCTCACTTTCTTACGCGAATTCTTCTCGAATCGAAGATCCCTGTTCGTAAGGATGCCTACCAGTACATTATTGCTATCAATGATTGGAATACCACCGATCTTATTTTCCCGCATCAGCTTTAAAGCTTCGCTTATCGTTTGATCGGGATGTAAGGTAATCGGGTCAAGAATCAAGCCGCTTTCAGAACGCTTCACTTTTCTTACCTGCTCAGCTTGCTGCTCAATGCTCATGTTCTTGTGCAAAATCCCCAGGCCACCTTCCCGGGCTATTGCGATAGCCAGCGTAGCTTCCGTAACCGTATCCATCGCTGCAGAAACGATAGGTACGTTTAAGGTAATATCTTTGGTCAGTTTGGTGGAAATATTGACTTCTCTTGGAAGTACTTCTGAATAGGCAGGCACCAGTAAAACATCATCAAATGTTAAGCCTTCTCCGTAGAATTTATTAGATTTTGTAGCCATGTGCAAAGATAGGTATAGAAATATTAAAATTCAAAATAAAATCTACTTTAAGCATTCTTTACATAAAATAGCAGGTTACTTTTATGCAATAGCTGATTAACAGGCATCTTATTGTTAGAACCTGTTTAAACCCGGTACATTAACAATTAAATAGAATAAAAATTGTATTGGTAAATTCAGGGTTTGTATCTTTGTCCATTAGAAATTTAATCAAAACAAAACAGATAAAAATGAAAAAGTCGATCTTAATTTTATCCGCAATTGCAGGTATGGTATACTTAACTTCCTGTGGCGGTAACGAACAACCGGTAGAAGCTCCGGGATTTTCCCAGGCGCAATTAGACTCCATCAAAAAAGCTACTGAAGATTCTATTATGGCGGCTGAAGCTCGTGCAAAAGATTCTTTATTAAATAAAATGGCGGAAGACTCCATCGCAGCAGCGAATGCAGCAGCGGCAGCGGCAGCCAATTCCGGAACAAAAACAGGCAATAAACCGGCTCCCACAAAACCGGGCACTACTAAGCCAACAACTCCTGCGAAACCGACAGAGCCTAAAAAACCAAGTACAATTGGCAATGGAAAACCTTCTATGAAAGATGATAATGGTACAATAGGAAATGGCAAACCTTCCATGAAGAATCAATCTGAAAACGAAGAGAAAAAAGTAGGTAATGGTAAGCCTTCTATGAAATAATTTTTTATTATAAAAATAGTTCAGCAAGTCGCTCAACGAATTACAAAGGGCCCCTGGAAACTCCTGGGGTCCTTTGTATAATCAATATACCAGATTAGTTCAGACCCTATTAACGCCGAATCGATCGGAACAATCAGATTTTTTTAAAAAATCAAATCGGAAACTGAGCATCATAGCATTATAAAAATGCCCCCGGCAGTTATTGACGGGGGCATTTTTATAATTAAGTTGATTCCTGAAAAGGGACCTATCCAGCTTATTTAGTGCCAGTGAAAGTACAAGAATTGCTGATAGTACCATTACCAATCTGGTAAGTAACGGTTAATCTGCCGCTACCATCGATAGATCCGGTACCAGACCAGGTAGTAGAACCATTTGCACTGGAAAAAGTGAAGGTATTCGTTCCTGTCATAGTACCTTGTCCGGAATAGTTATCGTTATATAAATTACTGTAGTTTAATTTGATATCATCACCAGCAGCAGTAATAGTCAACTGATAAGTATCACTTCCGGTAGAACAAGCTTCTGTACCATTCCATGTACCTACAAATTTGTCACGGCTTAAAGTTTTACAGTTAGAACCTTCATAACCGATTTCGCAGTCTTTGTCACAAGAAACAAAAGTTATTGAACCTACAGATAATAAGGCTAACATAGCAGCCGTCGAAATTACACGTACTTTTTTCATAATCTAATTTTTATTTGTTTAAAGTTTAAAGTTATCAAGATTGATTTTTAATATTTAATTTGTTATTGTTTGAGCTCTTACTACACCATATAGCCCCCCGCACACAAATAAACCTTTATACATACCTCCGGTATTTCTTACTTTAAATTTTAAAGTATTTGTCCCGATCCAAATATAGCTTTGTGGTATCCACAGTTTATTGTTATCTACCAAAAGAGGATTAAAATTTTGGGCGGGATAAAATTTCAAAACCTTATTATAAATAACATTGCCATTTATTGTTATCTCAATAAGTTTATCATCTGCACCAAGGTAATTGAATAAAAAATAAAATGAATCCGCGTTATAAGGACTTGTGCTGTAATTAAAATTTAATTTAAACTCATACACGCCTGTATCGCCGACATTGGACGGCTGATTACCTGCATCTACATTATCAGTTATCCATCTGGCACAGGGATCTACAGCCCAGGAACCGTTTAAGTTTTGACAAACTTTTGCAGAGGAAGAACCTATTTCAGTTGGTTTTTTAACCTTCCAATCATCATCATTATTCCCATAAGGAACCATCGTAGTAGGATTGACATTATCAATCACTCCTGTTGAAATATTTTTCACTAAAAAAGAATATAAAGGTTGGCCGATACTATTCAACCTACACAATAAACCAAGGGAAAAGATTAGTATAAACAACAATAATTGCTTCTTATTCATTTGTCCTTTTTAATGCTATGAATTAATTTTAATATACTTTCTCTATAAAACGATATAGGGAATTTATAAAAAACAAAAGTAATCGAAAATTAATAATACGCGTAATTTCAAGATCAGATTAACAATTCTTTCAAATCAGTAAATTATTTGTTACCAATCCTTCTGTTTTAGACTGCGCTCCGCATCCCGGTTCTTTATGCTTTCCCGTTTATCATGTAGTTTTTTACCTTTTCCTAAACCGATCTCCAGCTTGGCATAGCCATTATCATTAATGAACATCGATAAAGGTACAATAGTAAATCCCTTTTCTTTGATCTTTTGCGCCCACTTCTTCAACTCTTTACGGTTGAGCAACAGCTTTCTTTCCCGTGTAGGATCATGACCTACATAACCCGCATTGACATACTGCGCAATGTGCAGGCTCCGTATCCAAAGCTCGTCTTTATGAAAAAAACAATAGCTGTCATTAAAACTGACCTTACCCGCACGCACAGACTTGATCTCGGAACCCGTCAATACGATACCGGCATTCAGCCGGTCCTCTATAGCGTACTCGAAAGTAGCCGGCCTGTTTTTTATATATACTTTCGTTTGTTTACTATGCTTACTCATTCAATTACAAATCGCTCAATTACAAATTACAAATCAATTATTCCTTTCTCAAACAATTTTCTTTTTTCGCTTTAATTGTTTTTTGAATTGCACCAATAATTTTGCAGATTTCCCCAACCTCTCCTATTAAACTTTCTGCTTCTTTTTTATTAAAATAATTGGTTGCAAATAATAATTTTATCCAATAGCGGGCTTCTCTTGCTCGTTACAGGCTATGGTCAATTTCGCATAAAAATCTCTTTTGCTCTGTCCTCCTATTGCCTCTTCCACATTAGCGCCAATAGCAGTTCCACATCTTAGCAATTGCTTACTCAAAATGAACTCATGCAGTTCCTCCTGTAAATATCTAAAACATCCACAATCCCCACAGCAAATGCAAAGCTTTTATGTTGGATAATATTATCCTGTTTCATTTTAAACTACAAATTCGACAATCATTCCCTACAAATATAATTTTCAATTCGTAATTGTCCATTTGTAATTGCCAATTAATTAAAAAAAGCACCACTTTTATCCGTGATGCTTTTATCTTTGCTGAGGTACCAAGCAGATTCGAACTGCTGTATACGGTTTTGCAGACCGGTGCCTAACCGCTCGGCCATGGTACCCTATTTGCTCTGCGATTAAAGGACAGCAAAGGTAAACATTAAATTGTTTAATTTCAAAAATTATTTATAAAAAACTATGATTCCTCATTTACCCATCGGCGCATCAGAACTGATCATCACAGAACAAGGCTGTATCTATCACCTGGACCTGCACCCCGAAGAAATTGCCGGTACGGTAATTACCGTGGGCGACCCCGGCCGCGTAGCCTCGGTTTCCAAATATTTTGACCGCATTGAAACGAAAAAAGCACATCGTGAATTTGTCAGCCACACCGGTTATATTGGTGATAAGCGACTTTCAGTGGTATCTACCGGTATAGGCCCGGACAATATCGATATTACACTCAACGAATTAGATGCCCTGGTCAACATTGATTTCGACACCCGCTTACCCAAAACGGAACATACCAGCCTGGAGATCGTAAGAATGGGAACATCAGGCGCCTTACAAGCCGATATTCCTGTCGATAGCCTGGTCGTAAGCACCTTTGGTATAGGACTGGACAATCTGCTGCATTACTATAATTATGAAGAAAATGCCGAAGTGGCCTTCCTGCGGAATGCTTTCGTGCAACATGCGGCACTCGAAAATGCAGCTATAAAGCCTTATATGGCCGAAGCCTCTATTCACCTGGTCAACAAATTTCCTGCGCGTGAAGGCTATGTACATGGCATCACAGTCACCTGCCCCGGATTCTATGCCCCCCAGGGCCGGCAACTACGCCTGGCTCCGGCCTTTCCACACCTTATTGATGCCTTATCAGGCTTCAATAACGGTCAGCATCGTATTACAAATTTTGAAATGGAGACCGCTGCCATCTACGGCCTGGGCAAACTACTCGGCCACCAGTGCCTATCTATAAGTACAATCGTAGCTAACCGGCAGAACAAAACTTTTTCAAAAGATGGCGCCGCATCAGTTGAAAACCTCATCAAAACATCTTTAGAACTATTGATACAATAAAATTATCCCCAGGCGGCAGACATAAGTGTAAAAAGTCTGCCGCTTTTTACCTCTTTTTTTATAATTTTGCACTTCGGGCACCAGCCCGATTTTTTGTATATAAAGGTTCTCACAGCTGAACCGCAACGAATTGCAAAGATCGTGGCAGGCATTTATCCCGAAAAATTTTCAAATCAAAGAAAAAAATGCCTTTAGACACTTCCATTAAATCTGTTCTGATTATCGGCTCCGGCCCTATTGTTATCGGTCAAGCCTGCGAATTTGACTATTCCGGCTCCCAGGCGGCTAGAAGCCTGAGAGAAGAAGGAATCAAAGTTACTTTGATCAACAGCAACCCGGCGACCATAATGACCGACCCGATCGTTGCCGATAAAGTTTACCTGCTGCCACTTACCGCGGAAAGTATCGAGCAAATCTTACAGGAAAATGAGATTGACGCTGTTTTACCCACCATGGGTGGACAAACCGCGCTTAACCTCTGTAAAGAAGTGGAAGAACTGGGCATCTGGGAACAATATAAGGTGCGCCTGATCGGTGTAGACATCAAAGCTATTGATAAAGCTGAAGACCGCGACCTGTTCCGGGAATGGATGCTGGAAATGAAAATACCCGTTGCCCCGGCAAAAGTAGCTAACTCCCTGCTGGAAGGTAAGGAATTTGCACAGGAAATCGGCATTCCACTGGTGATACGCCCCTCTTTCACCCTCGGGGGCACCGGTGGCGGGTTTGTAAAACATAAAGATGAACTGGAAGCTGCCTTAAATGCGGGACTGAACGCTTCTCCTATCCACGAAGTACTGGTAGAGCAGGCTGTATTAGGTTGGAAAGAGTTTGAACTCGAGCTTTTGAGAGACCAGGCAGACAATGTAGTTATCATCTGTACCGTAGAGAACTTTGACCCGATGGGTATTCACACCGGCGACAGTATTACTGTTGCGCCCGCGATGACCCTGAGTGATACCGCTTACCAATTGATGCGTAACACAGCCGTACGTATGATGCGGGACCTGGGTAACTTTGCAGGCGGCTGTAATGTACAGTTTGCACTCAACCCGGAAACAGAAGAAATTATCGCGATCGAGATCAACCCGCGGGTAAGCCGCTCTTCGGCATTAGCTTCTAAAGCAACCGGCTACCCGATTGCCAAGATTGCCGCTAAATTAGCAGTGGGATATACCCTAGACGAACTGAAAAATCAAATTACACAAACGACCTCCGCTTATTTTGAACCGGCACTGGACTACGTGATCGTAAAAATGCCACGTTGGAACTTCGATAAGTTTAAAGGTGCTGATGATACCCTGGGCTTACAGATGAAATCGGTGGGTGAGGTAATGTCTATAGGCCGTACTTTCCCCGAAGCTTTGCAGAAAGCCTGCCAGAGCCTGGAAAATAACGCGACCGGCCTAACCTCTATAAGCCGCAGCCGCATGCGCCCGGATGAACTGATAGAATACCTGAAACGCCCGACCTGGGACAGGATTTTCCGGATCAAAGAAGCTTTAGAAGTGGGTGTTTCTATCAAAACATTAAGAGAAGCCACGCAGATCGATCGCTGGTTCTTATACCAGATCCAGGAAATTGTTGCCCTGGAGCAGAAACTGGCAACCTACAAACACCTGAACAAGGTACCTAAATCCGTTTTATTTGAAGCCAAGAAAATGGGCTTCAGTGATGAACAACTGGCAGAAATATTAGGAAACTGTACTGCAGAAGAGGTGTATGAATACAGGAAAGAATTAGACATTACCAGGGTTTACAAAATGGTGGACACCTGTAGTGCTGAATTTGAAGCAAAAACGCCTTATTTCTACAGTACATTCGAAGAGAAGCCGATCAGCAGTGATACCTTACACAATGAATCGATCGTAAGCGATAAAAAGAAAATCATCGTTCTGGGCTCCGGCCCTAACCGTATCGGGCAGGGTATCGAATTTGACTACTGCTGTACGCATGGCCTTATGGCGATAAAAGAATGCGGCTATGAGGCGATCATGATCAACTGCAACCCGGAAACTGTTTCTACCGACTTCGACATCGCCGATAAATTATACTTTGAGCCGGTATACTGGGAGCACCTCTGGGAAATCATCGAGCATGAAAAACCCGAGGGCGTCATCGTTCAGCTGGGCGGACAGACGGCACTTAAATTAGCGAAAAGATTAAATGAGAAAGGCATCCGCATCATCGGAACCTCCTTTGATGATATGGACATCGCCGAAGACCGCGGCCGCTTCTCTGATCTTTTAAAAGAATTGAAGATCCCTTACCCTAAATATGGCACAGCTTTCACGACAGACGAGGCAATGGAAGTGGCCAACCAGGTCGGTTACCCGGTCTTGGTGCGCCCGTCTTACGTACTCGGCGGACAGGCCATGCGTATCGTTATTAACGATGAAGAACTGGAGCAAAGTGTAGTAAGCCTGCTCAAAATACTTCCTGGAAATACCATCCTTATCGACCACTTCCTGGACCGCTGCCAGGAGGCTGAAATAGATGCGATCTGTGATGGTGAAGAAGTACATATCATGGGTATTATGGAGCACATAGAACCGGCAGGTATTCACTCCGGCGACAGCCACTCTGTACTCCCGGTGTTCAATTTAGGTAAACTGGAAGTAGAAGAGATGGTCGATATCGCAAAGAAACTGGCCTTAAAACTTAACGTAAAAGGATTGATCAACATCCAGTTTGCCATAAAGGACGGTAAAGTATATGTCATTGAGGCCAACCCGAGGGCGAGCCGCACCACACCGTTCATCGCGAAAGCCTACGGGGTACCATTCCTGAATATTGCCACCAAAGTTATGTTGGGAGCCAATAAGCTTAAAGATTTCAATATTGAGAAAAAACTGGAAGGTTACGCAATTAAAGAACCGGTATTCAGCTTCAATAAATTCCCTAATGTAAATAAAGAACTGGGTCCTGAAATGAAAAGTACCGGTGAAGCCATCCGCTTTATCAAAAATCTGAAAGACCCGTACTTCCGTAATTTATATAAAGAAAGAAGCATGCACTTAAGCAAATAACCAGGCTTCCCTTTATGTTAGATCGCCGCCGGTACACCGGCGGCGATCTATCATAAAGGGAAATTCAAACGAAGCTTTAATAAAGATAAAGAATTCATCCACAATATATTAATTGATGTGGAAAAGCTCCGAAAAACCAGTTTACAAGTCGTGACTTTGCAAAAAATGTTTATCTTAGATGCTTCATCTTATTCACAAAACAAAAAACAATGAAAAAATTAAGTACCTTATTTGCGGCGATTGCACTCATCGCTTCCGGCCTTTTATTTTCTTGCGGACAAGGCAACATTAATTACAACGACGACGTGGTTAACCTGTTTGAAAAATTTACTGATGAATTCAATGCCTATACAACGGTTATCGACAATGAGGAGTTAGATACCGAGCAAAGAAAAGCCGCACTTGATGGATTGGAAAAAGTGACGGACAGCTGCACTGCGGAAATGAATAAAATGAAACCTACAGAAGAAGGTAAAGAATTTCACCAGTCGGTAATTGATGTGTATTCAGGTGTCAAAAGCGAACTGATCCCGGCGTATAATAATTTGCTGCAAATAGAAAACCCGGAAGCCAATGTAGCTGCCTATAATAAAGCAATTGAAGTATACAATACCGCTTTCGAAAAAATAGACAAGTTAGAGAACCAGGCAATGATAGAACAAAGTAAATTTGCCAGCAAAGTAAATATGAAGATCAAATAAACTTAAAAGTACAACTTAATAAAATTAAAAAGAGGAACAATATACATTCGTATTGTTCCTCTTTGATTATAAACGGTAATCAAGAATGAGCAGCATCATAAAAAGCCAAAACGGTTAAGTTTGGAGCGGTTACGGGGCAAAGCCTGGTTGAAGCAGCATAAATTTTTGGGCGTCATTTAAGAAGGGAGCACAGCAAACAACGCAATAGGATGATCAATACGCTTTAAATTACAAATTGCCCGGTTCCAACGAGCTGCGCACGCGATGAAAACCTTTCCAGGCATCGTTACCCAAAAGAAATAACCCCGATGCTTTTCCGCATCGGGGTATCTTTTGTTAACAGGCTTCAGGCCCGGTCTTTTTTATATTGTGTAATATAGCAAATATTATTCCTTAACCAGTTTAAATACACCGGTTTTCGCTTTACTTTGAAGTTTCCCGATATATTGACCGGTTGGTAATTGAGACAAGTCAACAGTTGTACTTTGCCCTTTTACCGGCTGGTTGTAGACCACCTTCCCGGTAATATCATATACCAAAAGTACCGCCTCCTGCAATTGTTCTTTTAGCTGTACATTAAAACGGCCATTTTTGCTCGGATTAGGATACACCGTAGCCAGGTTAAAATCAACTTTACCGATATTTACACCACTTTGTTTAGGGGCAAACCGGATCACAGAACCCTCAGCTGGATATGCGCCATAAAGCATATACTCCAGGTAAAGTTCAAAATCATTTTCAATATCAGCAATCCAGAAAGCGGTATCAGAAACCTGGGAACCATTTGATTTTACAGAATGCAGGAAAGCAGAATCTGTAGTCGTGGCCAAAGAATCTCCTTTATTACCGGCGAGTCCGACTAATAACACATCTTTACCGGCTACGATATCTAAAACTGACTGGGCAAAAACCGAAGCAGGCACATTGCTGTAGCCGGCGCGGTACTCGATGGCATGATCTGCTTCGTATAACCAGATCTGATAGTTCAGGGTATCATTCCCAAGGTCATCGTTCGTGCGACCCAGGTTTTTATACTGTACTTTGAAAATTCTGTTACCGGCAGTACCTGTCATCTCATAAGCCATTTTTCCGCGGCCCTGGCTGGTGTAGTCCATACTCAATCCCATAATGTGACCAGCGCCTTCCAATGGCATGCTATTCATGGTCAATCCTCCCGAAGATTCAATAGCAATAGTATTGATGGGGGTATTCTGGTATTTAAAGTCCATACCAAGCGTAACCGGTCCGCTCACAGTGTCCGTCCAGTTAGCATCAAAAGCGATTTGCGTGGCGCCGGCGCTTAACTCCTGGTAAGTGCCCCCGGTACTAAAAGTTACATCAAAACGACGTTCCGGGACATTTTGAGCATAAATAGCAGTTGCACAGGCCATCAATCCTGAAAAAAGTAAAATTGTCTTTTTCATTTTTTTAAATTTATGTTATGACTACTTAGACGTATAAAAAAGCAAAAAGTTACATTACTTTTAACATTTTTATTTACAGTATATATAACCTTTTAACAACACCTGAAAATTCCAGGATTTGAACGCATGCTGTAAATATTTAAAGCTAATTTTAACGCGTATAAATGAAATATATGAAATATCTTTTTTTAGGTGTGCTCTTTTTGCTCGCAAGCTCTTTCGCGAGTACAGCACAGAAAAGCGGATCTCGTTTTAACACGCATCAGGACGCAGGGATTGTTGAGGCCCCGCCCCGAGCAGCAGCCAACAAAAAATCAGCGGACACTCTCGTATTCAGAGCTGCACAAAAGCAGGCGGTAAGCGGTTTTAATATCACCGAGTTTGTCGCTAAAAACTTCCAATATCCACCCGCCGTTTTTGATGATTCCAATTTTGTCTCTGTCAGGATGACTGTAGAATTCATCGTTGAAAAAGACGCCGGTATTTCTGGTGTTAAGATAATAAGAGTGGATAATAAAGCCCGGACACAGTTACTACCCCATACGGAACGGCTGTTGAAACAAGAAGTGATGCGGGTTATGCGCACCATGCCCCGCTGGCAAAGCCCTGCTTACCAAAATGGAGAAGCCGTAAGAAGTTTCTTCACATTACCGGTATTACTAAGAATAGAATAGACTATTTCCAATAAAAAAAGTTATTTGATCTAAAAAAATGACTAATATTAGATTTATAAGCATTTTATTATAAATTCGCGGTTTATATTAAAAACCATTAAAATGACAGACAGCGAATTATTGATGATGGCCAAAGAATTTGGCACCCCACTTTATGTGTACAACACGGAAAGTATTCACACTCAATTTCATAAGCTCACACAGGCGTTTAAGAAAAATACCCGCTTTTTCTATGCCTGTAAGGCACTGTCCAATATTAATATTTTAAAATACATCAACCAGCTGGGAGCAGGACTCGATTGCGTTAGCATCAATGAAGTGCAATTAGGCATTAAAGCCGGTTTTGCCCCCGATCATATCTTATTTACCCCCAATTGCATCGACCTTGCTGAGATAGAAGCTGCTATGGCGTTCGGGGTGCATATCAATATTGACAATATCTCTATCCTTGAACAATTCGGCAATAAATATGCCGGAACTTACCCCATATTTATCCGCATCAACCCTCATATCTTTGCCGGGGGCAACTATAAAATATCCACCGGGCATATTGATAGTAAATTCGGCATTTCCATTCACCAGGTAAGGCATATAGAACGCATTATCAATTCTACTGGCATCCGGGTAGAAGGGCTTCACATGCATACCGGAAGTGAGATCAAAGATGTTGAAGTTTTTGTACAGGGCCTGGAGATTATGTTTGAACTGGCCAGCCAGTTTCCACATCTCAAATACCTGGATATGGGTTCAGGCTTTAAAGTACCCTATTCGGATGAAGAGATCGAGACGGATGTCGCTTTGCTGGGCAGAAAAGTAGCCAGAGCATTGGAAGCTTTCGAAAAAGAACAGAACAAAAACTTTGAGTTATGGTTTGAACCAGGCAAATACCTCGTTTCTGAAAGCGGCAGCTTCCTGGTAAAAGCAAATGTCATCAAACAAACTACCGCCACCGTTTTTGTAGGGGTCAACTCCGGCTTTAACCATCTGATCCGGCCTATGTTCTACGATGCCTTTCATAAAATAGAAAACCTGAGTAATCCCAAAGGCAACCAGAGAATCTATACGGTTGTCGGCAATATTTGCGAAACCGACACTTTTGCCTGGGACCGGAAGATCAATGAAGTCAGGGAAGGCGATATCCTGGTATTCAGGAATGCCGGTGCTTACGGTTTTGAAATGAGTTCTAATTTCAACAGCCGCTTAAAACCTGCAGAAGTTCTGTGGCATGAAGGGAAAGCACAGCTTATCCGCAAAAGAGATGTATTCGAAGATTTATTGAGAAATCAGGTAGAAGTTTTATAATTTTAAAGCCGATTGCTTTGAAAGGACAGGGCATTCCCCTGTCCTTTTTTACAAAACAAAGCATAATATTTAAAATATGAATCTTACTAAAAATTATCCCTTACCTGAATTTGTATTGCTGGACGGTGACAATCAAAACGGCGACCAGCTACAGGAGCGCACTGTGTTGCTCCATATCCCCAGTCAATCCATATTCGAAGTGGTCGGCGCGGACCCGGATAAAATGCAGCCCTTCAAGGATATCCAACATTTTCCTTTTGTATTCACGAATATAGACGGGGACGACGAGCACCATGTACTATTACTGCATCGCAGCAATGCCGGCGAACAGTTGTCCGACATTTATGTGGCCGCTGCTAACTGGTACGGCAATTACGCCAACTGGCTCGACGGGGAAGTAGACAACCTGTAATCCCGGAACGGGACAAAACTATATTTTTGCTATGACGACTATTGCTTTGTACAACTTGAAAGGTGGCGTAGGCAAGACTGCCGGCTGTGTGAACCTGGCCTACCTGGCCGCCCGGGAGGGATATCGTTGCCTGGTATGGGATGTAGATCCGCAGGGAGCGGCAAGCTTTTACTTCGATGCCTCGCCTGAATCTGATAAGCTAAGCAAAAAACTGATCGGGGGGCAGCTGGACATAGCAGCGCTGATCCTTGATACCGGCTATGACAACCTGGATGTAATTCCCGCGGATCTTTCCAGCAGGAAGCTGGACCTCTTCATCGAAGCACAAAAGAATAGCAAAAAGGTATTGAAACAATTACTCAAACCCCTAAAAGACGACTACGATCTCATATTTATCGACTGCCCGCCAGGCTTTTCTGTCCTGGCAGAAAGCATCTTTAATGCTGCAGACATGGTACTTTTGCCCACTATCCCTACTACCCTTTCGCTGCGTACTTTCGATGCCGTT
>CAXYKQ010000110.1:0-19938 GCA_964277835.1 uncultured Edaphocola sp.
GGAAGGAATGCTTTTAAAAAGGAATTAAGTCCCATTATGTTTGGTTTTAAAATGATGGCGCAAAGTTATTCAGATAGATGCTAACCTTGGGAATGGTAACACAAACTTAATAATTAATTAATATTGCGCTGTAGCATACACATAAATATATTTTTAAATTAAAAAAGGCAAATCCTGAATAACTTACAAGACTTGCCTTTCTGTAATAAAGCTACAAATACTATTTAAACCAGCTGCTGTACATCACGTAGTTACCGGCAATACGATTGATTTCACCCTCGCTGAGCTCCCTGCTGATGTCTTTTACCTTCCTGGCCGGCACACCCGCAAAAATACAACCTGCGGGCACCTGGGTACCTTCCAGCACTACGGCACCTGCGGCAATAATGGTATTACTACCGATGTGCACATTGTCCATTACGATGGCGCCCATACCGATCAGTACATTATCGGCAACGGTACAGCCATGTACAATAGCGTTATGCCCCACAGAAACATTGTTCCCCAGGATCGTTTTTGTTTTCTCGTAAGTACAATGAATACAAGCGCCATCCTGTATATTCACGCGGTCGCCCATCCTGATACTGTTCACATCGCCGCGCAACACTGCGTTAAACCAGACACTGCATTCTTCGCCCATCACCACATCGCCGACAATGGTGGCATTCGGCGCAACAAAAACACTTTCGGGGATTTGCGGCATCAGGCCTTTTACGGCTAAAATTACTGGAATAAATTATGTTTATAGATTAAATAAGTTAGTTTGATGCTTACACAGCAACGATCCCTTTGATGTGGGGGTGCGCTTCGTAGTTTTCCAACGAAAAATCTTCAAATTTAAAGGCAAACAAATCTTTCACTTCGGGGTTGATCTTCATTACCGGCAAAGCAAAAGGCGTACGGGACAACTGCAGCCTGGCCTGCTCCACGTGGTTGCTGTATAAATGAACATCGCCAAAAGTATGTATGAAGATGCCCGGTTCCAGGCCGCATACCTGTGCCATCATCATCGTCAGCAAGGCATAGGAAGCTATATTAAACGGTACCCCCAGGAATACATCGGCGCTACGCTGGTACAGCTGGCAACTTAGTTTACCGTTAGCTACATAAAACTGGAATAGAGCGTGGCAAGGGCTTAAAGCCATCTGCGGCAATTCAGCGACATTCCAGGCATTCACAATAATACGCCTGCTGTCGGGGTTATTTTTGATCTGGTGAATCGCATCTTTTATCTGGTCATAAACTTTTCCGTCCGCGCCTTCCCAGCTGCGCCATTGCTTGCCATACACCGGTCCCAGGTCGCCGTGTTCATCGGCCCATTCGTCCCAGATGCGCACACCATGCTCTTTTAAATAAGCGATATTGGTATCTCCTTTCAGAAACCAGAGTAATTCGTAAATGATCGACTTCAGGTGAAGCTTCTTAGTAGTTACTAAAGGAAATCCTTCACCCAGGTCGAAGCGCATCTGGTGACCGAAAACACTTATGGTACCGGTGCCGGTACGGTCTTCTTTCTGCACCCCGGTGTCTAATATATGTTGCAGCAGTTGCAAATATTGTTGCATGTTGTTGTAATTGATATGCCTGCAAAGTTAGGCAAAATTAATGCTTAAGCCTACCGGGGTGAATGGAAGTGTGCGATCATGCCTGTTATTTTTCATTCCTTAATGCCGCGCCCTTTAGGGGCTGTCGACCCGGGCCTGGCACAGGCCGTACTCCGACAGTTCCGGAATGACCGATAAGGGATAGCAGATGCCTTCTTTCCCCGCTGGTATTGTTGCTTTTTTGAATTTAAGCGTACCTTTGTCCCGTTTTTATGGAAACAACTGAATTGTACGAGGTAAAATACCCGGTTATGGAGCATTTTTACACCCTTCAGGGTGAGGGGGCTTATGCCGGGCAGGCTGCTTACTTCATCCGCCTCGGCGGTTGCGATGTGGGCTGCGTATGGTGTGATGTGAAAGAGAGCTGGGACGCCGCAGCGCATCCGCAGATGAGTGTGCGGGAAATAGTGGCCCTGGCAGCGGCCCACCCCGGGCGTATAGCGGTCATCACAGGCGGAGAACCTTCTATGTACGACCTTACCGCATTGACGCATGGGCTGAAGGCGGCCGGATTCAGAACACATATTGAGACTTCGGCCTCCTCTGCGCTAACGGGCAGCCTGGATTGGGTAACGCTTTCTCCCAAAAAATTTAAGGCGCCCCTACCCGAAAATATGAGCTGGGCCCATGAGTTGAAAATTGTCGTTTTTAATCAATCAGACTTTAAATGGGCGGAGCAATATGCCGCGCTTGTCCCCCCTGAGTGTAAGCTTTACCTGCAAACGGAGTGGGATAAAAAAGAAAAAATTACTCCAATGATACTGGAGTATATCATGCAGCACCCGCAATGGCAATTATCTTTACAAACGCACAAATATTTAAATATTCCTTAGTAAGATGACTTTAATACAAGCTATAATACTGGCCATCATTGAAGGCCTGACCGAGTTTTTACCGGTATCTTCAACCGGCCACATGATCATTGGCAGCGCATTGATGGGCCTGGAACCCAGTCCTTTTGTGAAATTATTCCTGATCGTTATCCGGCTGGGTACGATTCTTTCTGTACTGGTGCTCTATTATAAACGGTTCTTCCAGACCCTCAGTTTTTATTTCAAACTGGTGGTAGCCGCTATCCCGGCGGCCATATTAGGTGTTTTATTTGAAAAGTATATTGATGCGGCTTTAGAAAGCCCGCTTGTGGTGGCCATCACCCTGGTACTGGGTGGTGTATTGTTATTATTTGTCGACAAATGGTTCAATAAACCTACAATAGACGATATAGAGCAGGTAACCTACAAAAAATCATTGATGATCGGGGTGTACCAGTGCCTGGCCCTGATACCCGGCATGTCGCGCTCTGCAAGTACAATTGTTGGCGGTATGACCCAGGGATTAACCCGCAAACTGGCGGCAGAATTTTCCTTTTTCCTGGCGATACCGATGATGTTCGGTGCTTCTCTGATCAAGTTGCTGAAGTTCTTTAAAGACGGGAATACATTTTCCGGCGAGGAGATCCAGCTTTTAGTAGTGGGTAACCTGGTAGGATTTGTTGTGGCTATTATTGCTATTAAATCTTTTATTGGTCTACTGACCAAATACGGCTTTAAAGCGTTTGGTTGGTATAGAATCGTGGTAGGCCTGGTGATCATCGCGGTATTAGCAACCGGTCATGAACTGAATATTATTTAGGAAACGCTTATAAAATTAAAGCTTTGGCAGCTATTACCAAAGCTTTAATCCATAATATCCTGCTATAAATACAACGATCCAGAGCAGCCCTTTGATTAAGAAAAACCAAAAGCCGGCAATGCCGAATCGTTTTAGCCACTTCTTCAAGCCTTTAACTTTTTTCTTTTCCGCTACTGGTTCTGTATTGTTTTGAAGCTGATCCTGATCCATATCCTTGAGCACCTTTTGAATTTACAAATTTATGACAATCAGGCTGCTCGCCATTCCCATTACGGGTTAATAAAGTTTAAAATCGGGAACAAAGTGAAGTTCTTAAGACAGTTGATGGTCTTTAACGGTATTCGATTCCACTCTCACAATGCGGTTCGGGTATTTCTGCAAAATGCTGTAATCATGGGTGGCCATCAGCACAGAAGCCTGTGTTTCCACCGAAATGGACAATAGCAGTTCCATGATGACATCGGTGGTCTCCGGGTCCAGATTGCCCGTAGGCTCATCCGCCAGGATCAGCTCGGGATTATTAAGTAAGGCGCGCGCGATATCTACCCGCTGCTGCTCCCCGCCACTCATCTCATAAGTTTTTTTGTAGCTCTTTGCCGGCAGGTGCACCATTTCCAGGACTTCTTCGATACGGGCCTTACGCTTACGGGCGTCATCCCAACCGGTAGCTCTTAAAACGAAGTCCAGGTTATCATAAACATTCCGGTCAGTCAATAATTTAAAGTCCTGGAATACAATTCCCATTTTCCTCCTCAGGAAAGGAATTTTTTTCAGGTCCATCTGGCGCAGGTCAAAGCCGGCTACGCTGCCTTCTCCTTCTTTAAGCGGTAATTCTCCATATAATGTTTTTAACAGGCTGGATTTACCGGATCCTGTTTTACCGATCAAATAGACAAACTCTCCCTTTTCTATTTTCAGATTGACATCATGCAGTACAGGTGTTTTTCCCTGATAAATATTTGCGTTCTCTAAACTCAGAATTGTTTCGGGCATTTTAATAATTTTAAAGGTTGATCTGCTGGGGGCTTACAAAAGTAGGCTTTTACACTTAGTTACAGGAATTCTGCTGATGAAAGTTCCCTTTTCTTTCTTCTTCTATGCGACCGTCTTTCATCACCAGAACTCTATGGGCCATTTCGGCCAGGGCTTCATTATGGGTAACGATGACCAGGGTAATGCCATGTTGCTGTACCAGGTCTAAAAATATTTTATTGATCTCGGCAGCAGTTGCCGTATCTAAATTACCGGTAGGCTCGTCGGCAAAGATAATATCTGGTTTTTGGATAATGGCACGGGCAATAGCCACCCGTTGCTGCTCTCCACCGGACAAGGCCGCCGGTTTATGGTCCATGCGGTGTTCCAGTCCTACCATTTTAAGTACTTTGACCGCTTCGTCTGCGGCCTTCTTTTTATCCATACCTCCAATCCATAAAGGCATTGCGGCATTTTCCAAAGCAGTAAATTCAGGCAGTAAGTGATGGGATTGAAAAACAAAACCGATGTGTCTATTTCTGAATGCGGCCTGTTTCGCTGCGCTCATTTTTTCTACCGATTGTCCGTTTATGGTTAAGCTACCTTTGTCCGCCTTATCCAGGCTGCCGAGCAAATGGAGCAAAGTGCTTTTACCCGCGCCCGAAGGTCCTACAATTGCCACGAAAGCTCCTTGCTCAATTTCTATGGAAACGCCTTTTAAAACCTTAAGCGCTCCGTAAGCTTTCTCTAAATCTTTTGCTTGTAACAGCCTTTGCATCCGGAATTTTATTCAATTTAACTGGAAAACTTCAATGAAGCGTATCGTGTAAATTTAGTAATTTTTTTCGTTAGATTAGGACTGCCTGCAGGTGTAATTTACCTCATAGACAATAATAAATAAATAATATTTAAACTTTTTAAAAAATGGAGTATTTATTCGAACTATAGCTTACATTTGCGGAAATATATTTTAAAATAAAATTATCATAATATGTTTTGGACTTTAGAACTTGCTTCGCATTTAGAAGATGCCCCATGGCCAGCAACAAAAGATGAATTGATTGATTATGCTATTCGTTCCGGAGCGCCGCTGGAAGTCGTTGAGAACCTCCAGGAGCTCGAGGACGAAGGTGAGATGTATGAAGGTGTGGAAGATATCTGGCCGGATTACCCTACCCAGGATGATTTCTTCTTTAACGAAGAGGAGTATTAATTTAATTAAATAAACTAAAAAAGAGATGATAAGTAAATAATTATCATCTCTTTTTTAGAATCTTTTTTATATATTGCTTAGCTTGTCCGAAATCATCACTTTTAGCGGTTTGAACGACCAAGTCGTAAATCTCGTCATCAGTCAGCTCTAATTTTTTTCTGTTAATGTGATAGAAGTAAGTAAAAGTAAGAATCGCCATTCGTTTATTTCCATTGGATAATGGGTGATTTTTTATAAGGCAATATAATAGCATCACTGCTTTATCCACAAAACCTCTATACAAAAATTGTCCGTCGAAAGTTTGAAACGGATTAATTAAACAATTAATTACCGCCGTATGTTGTAGGGGTTGTAATTGAGGTATTGTTTTCATCACTATTCTTATGCTCCTCAATCGCAAATTGAAGGAGCAAATTAAATTCGTCAAATGTTACCTGACGAATTTTACTCATGCGCTAATTTGGTCATGACCTTTTTATGCCGATGATAAAATGCGGTAACAAATGTTGCTACACTTTCATTTAACCTTTCTTTTGGCGTACTCGCCCTGTTAACCACCACACCACGTTTTTTAGGCGAGACAGGCGACTTGGAACCATTTGAACTTGCCCTATATTTTGATTTCATGATACAAAATTCTAATTTCGTTTTTTTCTCGTTAAGAAAATATTGCTACATATTGGTTCGCCGAACTACTTACGATTGTTAGGTAGCTGTATTAGCTCGCTAACTGACAAATTTCTTTTTCTCGACCCCGTACTTTCTCAACATAGCGCTGGCCCTATAGCGATCATCATGATACTTTTGGTATAAAGCATCCATACCGGCTAAAACATAGTCTGCGCCGAGCTCATCACACCAGGCGAGTAAACCCTTGGGATAATTAACTCCCTTAGTCATGGCCAGGTCCAGATCTGCAGCGGAAGCAATATTTAAATATAAGGCTTCTACCGCTTCATTAATCAGCATGAACAAGATGCGCTCTACGATTTCTTTTTGCTGTGCGGCATCAAGATCACTGGTCAATACCGGGCCTTCATTTTCATAATTATAAAAACCCCTCCCGGATTTGCGCCCTAACCAGCCGGCTTCCAGTAAACGCTTCTGGGAGAACGAAGGACGGTAACGCGGGTCGTAAAAGAAAGACTGGAAAACCGTTTCTGTAACGACATAATTAACGTCATGACCAATGTAATCGGTCAGCGTGAAAGGACCCATTTTAAAGCCCCCAAGGTTGGTTAAAGCGACATCAATATCTGCTTTAGTGGCCAGGCCTTCTTCCATCATTTTGATCGCTTCGCCGTAGAAAGGGCGGGCTACCCGGTTAACAATAAAACCTGGTGTGTCCTTCGCCAGTACCGGCGCTTTCTTCCATTGCAACATGAGTGCTTTGATCTCTTCAGCCAGGCCTTCACGCGTTTGTATGGCCGGGATGATCTCCACCAGGGCCATTAATGGTGCGGGGTTGAAGAAATGAATACCGATTACCCGTTCTGCTTTCTTGACCGCAGCTGCAATCGATGCGATAGACAGGGAAGAGGTATTGGAAGCGAGGATACAGGTATCACTTACTGTGCTTTCCAGCGCAGCGAACACTTGCTTCTTGATCTCCAGGTTTTCGATAATAGCTTCGATCACCAGGCCGCAATCTGCCAGGCCGGAAAGCTCATCCGTATACTGATACAGGCTGAAGACCGCCTTTGCATCGGCCAGTTTTCCTTTTTCCTGTAGCTTGCTCAGTGTTTGCAAAGTATTGGCCTTCGCTTTTTCCAAAGCAGCCGCATTGTTATCATATACCACTACCTTGTGGCCGGAAGTAGCGGCTACCTGTGCAATACCATTGCCCATAGCGCCACTGCCCACTATTCCTATAATCATATATATTGTTTAAGCTAAAACTTGTTCTTCCACATCATGCTTTCTACCGGGCGAATCGTGCGTTCCGTGTATTTGGCATTCTCCTTTTTGTTGTAGCGGTTTTCCACCTCGCCTTCTACCGGGAAATAGATCAACTGCCCGATCGGCATACCGGCATAGATCCGCACCGGGTGTACACAGGAGATCTCCAGCGTCCAGGTATTGCAGAAGCCGACATCTCCCTTACCTGCTGTGGCATGAATATCGATACCGAGGCGGCCGGTAGATGATTTTCCTTCCAGGAACGGCACATGACTATGCGTTTCGGTGTACTCTTCGGTAACGCCCAGGTACAAAACCCCGGGTTGGAGCACGTAGCCCTCTTGAGGAATCTCGAAATGGGAGATCGTATTGTGCAGGCGGGCATCTAAAACCGGCGCATCGTATACCGCCAGGTGTTTTCCTAAATGCACATCATAAGAGTTACTGCCTAAATATTTCCTGTCAAAGGGCTCGATAACTATGGTTCCTTTATCGATCTCTTCCAGGATACTCAAATCTGATAAGATCATTTATGATGGGGTATTTGTTGTATTAAAATTCAGTTTATCCGCCATCCAGGAGGCCGAAAGTGGTTGCAGCCATTGAGTGGTCATTTCCTTTTTGGTTGCCACCAGGTTGTTGAACAGCAAAGTGTCTGCATTGATATATCCTTTATCCAGCGCATACTGCACCTGGTTCATCGGCAATACTTCCGCCTTATCGTTCACCAGGAAAGTAACGGATAAACGATCAAATAAATTGCAATCGTACTGGCGCTCAATACTCTTGATGACGCGCACCATACTATCTGTACTACAGCCGCTGACCGCCTCAAATGTTTCATCGGCCATCATCACCACAAAACGGTTGAACAAAAGTTTGCCCCAGCCTTTTACCGGCTTGCCGTGCACCTGCCACTGTTCTGTAAACTGAAGTATCTGCTCATCGATTTCGCGGGCCTGCTCGTCCGTAAACGGCCTTGTGCTTTGATAAACCCATACTCTTGACCGGTCGTCAAAACCTGCCGGCAATAATTCCGCTACAGCTATCTCATTCATTTGGCAAAGATATATTTTTTTGATTGGTAACTATTTATTAAATGTATTCATGGTCTGCGCCATGCCCTGGGTAGCAAAGCTCTCAATGATATCAATAGATTTCAGGATCTTTTCTTTAATAACCGGGAACTCCTGGCTGGTCCATTTGCCCAGCACAAAGTCTACCTGTCGCCCTTTAGGAAAGTTGTTGCCGATACCGAATCTTAAACGGGGATATTGGTTGGTACCTAAGGTAGCCTGGATATCCCGCAGCCCGTTATGCCCGGCATCGCTGCCACCGGGACGCAAACGCAAGGCCTCTATCGGTAGTGCGAGGTCATCAACGATCACGAGAACATTTTCAATCGCGATCTTTTCCTTGTCCATCCAGTATTTCAAGGCTTTCCCGCTCAGGTTCATATAGGTCGTCGGCTTAATCACGATAAACTGTTTGCCTTTCCATCTTACATTGGCCACAAAGGCAAGCCGGTCCTGCTGAAAAGTGCCGCCATGCTTGATCACAAAAGAATCGGCCACATCAAAACCGATGTTATGCCGGGTAGCATCATATTCGGCACCGATATTGCCTAAACCTACAATTAAGTATTTCATGTTGCAAAAATAATGCTTGCCGGCGAATTCTAATGATTTGTAAAGTAGGGGCTGATTGTAAAAACATGAAGAAAATTTGGATATTTTTGAGAAAAATTATTCCATGAATGAAATTCGTGTCTTACTATTTTGCTGTATACTCGCCTTAAACGCAGGCAGTTCTGCCCAGGAAAAGAAAAAAGAGCCTACAGCAGCCTCTGAGGACCCGATAGCCATAACCCCCGCCCGGGTCAGGAGCCCGGAGGAGGAGCAGGCAGACACCACTGTTTTTGCATTCGCGGAGCAGCCGCCCCGGTTCCCGGGCGGAACAGAGGCGATGTTTTCCTTTATTCAAAAGCATAAAAAATACCCACAGGGTGGACCGGACGCGGATAAAGAGGGCAAGGTATATGTTTCCTTCGTAGTGCAAAGTGATGGCAACATTAAAAATATAATCGTAAAGAAGAGCCTGAGTCCAAGTCATGATGCAGAAGCTACCAGGATCATCAGAAAGATGCCCAAATGGATTCCCGCCAAACAAAATGGCAAGCCCGTTAATTGCTCGTATACACTCCCGATAACCTTCTATTTTTTATAATTTATGAGATATTTCATTTACAGCGTTCTATTCTCTGCTGCCAGCTTGTTAACCGCTAAGCACTCCCAGGCGCAGAAGAAGCAAACAATTTATTATACCAACGGCAAGATTGCCTTTGAAGGTCGCTTTCAACTGGCCTGGAGGCAGACCGACAAATTTGAGCTTGATCCAACTGACGGGTATGGGAAAAGCCTTGATGAGGATATAGAGTCAAAAGATAAGCAAATGATGCTGACCTATTATAAAGACATGATCCCCGGCAGGATATATGAGGGAAGCTGCCGGTTTTATTACCGGGACGGCCACATTTTTGCCACAGGTAATTATACATCAGGTTTTAAAAATGGTCTCTTCGAATTTTACCATCCCAATGGAAAATTAGGCGCCCGGCAATCCTACGAATGGGGCATGGCCTCCGGTCATTGGGAATCCTGGGATGACCAGGGCCGGCTCACCCGATCCTTTCACTACCGCCCGATCCCTGAAAATACCTTGCAGGACATTAATGAAAAAAGTATTCTTTCGGACAGGGATGATGTGCCGTTAAGCCTGAAATTGTTCTTTGGAAGCGAATATGAAAGTCTGCTTGAGGATAATAATGCGGCACTCGGTAACCACTGGGACAACCTGGCCGTTTTCCGCCAATATGTGGTAAAAAAACTATATCACAAAGCCATCAAAGATGGTGCTTTCAAAGTATGGGAAGGGGGTAAACCTTACCTGGACATGAACTTCAGCAATAATATTCCCTCAGGAACATGGACGATATATAAAAATGAGCAACCTGCCTTCTCCGTCGTTTTTGAAGATGGAAAAATGATTAAAGCCATAGACTTTCTCAACCCGGAAAATAATCCGGGCAGCCCTGAATATATTGCCAGGAAAAGAGCAGCCGAGCGTATAATGGTTAATGAAGATCCCAACGCTATAGATCCGGGCATACCGGCCAGGGAAGAAATTTTCAGAACGGTGCAGCAAATGCCGGAACCTGGTTATGATTTTAATAAATACATCATCAATAATCTTAAAGTACCTAAAAAAAGCGATCTTAGCCGTGGGAGGAGGGTAGTGGTGGAATTTGTTGTGCGTAAAGACGGCACGATAGATAAAGTACATGCGATAAGAAGTGAACAGCTAGATCCTGTCTTAGTTGCGGCGACGATCAAAGTAGTGCAAGGTATGCCTAAATGGAAGCCCGGCAAGCAAAACGGCCGGCCAGTTGATGTTATACTCACCTACCCGGTTCAGATAGAAACAAGGTAAAGAGACAAAGCTGCGGGCAATTGCCCGCAGCTTTGTCTCTTTACCAATAACCGATTGAGAAAAAGTAGCTTTTTATTGCTTGATTACTTTTTGCGTATATACACTGTTATCGGCGGTGATACTGATGATATAAGTACCTGCGCTCAAACCGGCCGGGATGTTGACCTGGTTCGCTCCCTGAGTCAGCGGCTGCTCCACGGACCATATTCTGGCACCTTTAATGTCGGTGATCGTAATCGTAGCTCTACGGTCTTTTAAAGTAACTTTATTGTAAATATTCATCGTAGACCCGATAGGGTTAGGATAAATATTAAAGTTATTATTACGTGCAATTTGCTTTACAGAAGTTGTGTTGTAGGACTCGTAATGGAATACCATTTTTGCTTCCGCGGGCGCTCCCGGAGTGCCATACATTACTAAACTGTCCGGGTTATTATCGATGATGTAATAATATTTAGCAAAGCCATTTTCAGTAACAGCGCCTAAATCGTCTATTTCAGAGACCTTAAGCGAGTCCAACTTGTTCCCGCTATAAGTCATATCCAAAACACTGTACAGGTATACCGGAACACCGTTGTTGACCATATCAGTATTGCCTATTTTCCTTGTCGCGATAAATCCATTTGCCGCATAACCAATGCTGTCTGTCATTGCGCTTTCCAGTTCGTTATCGTAATACATGGAAAAGGTATGGCTTTTATACCTGTTATCGGAATAATAGTTGACCATAACCACACCGCTATCCCCGTAATCGGAAGCCACAGTGATCTGGCTTACCTCCCCGTTAGTGTTATATGTGTAGTTAAAGATTATAGTTTCGTCAACGCCACCCTGATAATAGTACAATAAAGTGTCCGCAGTAATTTTCTGATCAGTGCCATAAGCAATCAGGCGCCTGGATTCCAATGCCATCGCATTTAAATCCTCCCCATAATATTCATCTACACGGGTCAGTAAATTATTTGTATAGAACTTTTCGTATTTAGTAATGTCTTGGCCGGAACCGTTATTTTCTGTCTTTAATAAGGTATCGATACGATTATTAGTCCCTCTTTTTGCGCTTACCGAATAGAGAAGATCTGTATCGTAATATAAATCCAGGCTATCTATCACGATCTCAGGAGCCACACTGTGCATCGGGAACAATAATGGCGGGAGTAGAGACCAGTTTGAAAATAATTCCTGGGGGAAAAAGGCACGGTCAGCTTTCCCGACTACATGAATATCCATGGGGAATCCCAGGATCATCGCAGGATGAAACTCCTGGCCTACAGTAGCCGAAGTATAACCATAATTAACATACCATTCAGCCTGCGGTGTGCTGCCGGAAAAAGATTCTTGCTGAATGATTCTCCTGCCCTGTGCCAGGGGTGTTTCTTCTCCATCTCTTGCACGCAGGGCATTCACTTGCAAGACTTCATTGAGCCTTGACTCCAATAAGCTTTTCGTGCGCCGTACATTTCCGGACGGTTCAGTTTGCTGGGCATAAGCCGCCGTTAGTTGCAGGATCAGGGTACCAAGTAGTAAACTGGTTTTTTTCATAAAAAAGGAAATTTGTTGATTCACTCATTAAGACGTAATAAACCGGCAATTTCTTTTTCAATTTAAATATATTTATTTTCCTAATCAAAAAAAGCTGCAAATGAATCATTTGCAGCTTTAATTTGTACTTTTATCCGATTAGTTTAATGGCTTTCTTGCTTTTTGACCGCGTTTTTCACCGCCAAAGTCTCCTTTCGGCTTTTTGTCGTAAGCGCTTCCTTTGCTGTAACCGCCATCTCTGCGGCCACCACCGTAACCGCCACGATCTCCACCGCGGCTACCGCCGCCAAAGCTTGGTTTTTTGTCCGCTTCTTCCACACGTACCTTGCGGTTGTTGAATTTACGGGAAGTGATATTTGCCGAAATATAATCCAATGCATCGGCAGGAATATTAAAGAAACTGCTCAGCTCTCTAACTGTAATCCGCGAAACCAGTTTACCGTCAAAGTCGGTCTGGTCGGTGATGAACTGCACCAGTTTACCGGCATTCAGGCCATCTTTAGTACCCAGGTTGATGAACAATCTTACGGTGCCGTCTTTGCTTGCAGCAGATCCTTGCTCTTTCTGGGAGTAGCTGGAGTTCAAATCCGGGGCATCTTCATAATCTGCAACCGTATCTTTCAGCTGCAACCACAATAAGCGCTGGATCAGGTCTTCTTTATCGATATCCGCGAAACGCTCGCTGATGGTTGCACTCATTTTTTCACTAAACTTAGCCTCGCCGGCTAATTGCTCGATTTTCTCCATGAAATAGAACAAACGCTTACGCACTACTTCATTACCGTCCGGGATGTCTGTCTTCGTGAATTTAGTTTTCGCCACACGCTCAACAGCACGCATTCTGCCGATCTCTCTCGGGGTGACAATAGACATACAGATCCCCGATTTACCGGCACGGGCGGTACGACCACTACGGTGCGTATAGCTCTCTACATCTTCCGGCAATTCGTAGTTAATTACGTGGGTAATATCATTAACGTCAATACCGCGGGCAGCAACGTCTGTAGCGACGATGGCCTGTAAAGAACGGCGTTTGAAACGTTCCATCACTTTGGTACGCATTTTCTGGTCCATGTCGCCGTGTAGCGGAGAAACATGGTAGCCTTCACGCATCAGTTTTTCGGACACGTCCTGGGCATCCTGCTTGGTGCGGGTAAAGATGATCCCGTAGATATCCGGTGCGAAGTCCAACAGGCGTTTTAAAGTGTCATAACGTTGGTGCGCACTGGTAACGAAATACTGGTGATCAATATTTTCGTTGGTGACGTTTTCACGCGCAACGGCTACTTCTTTAGGATCTTTCATAAAACGCTTGGCAATACGCCTTACGTCATTATTCATCGTTGCAGAGAACAGCCAGGAAGCTTCTTTAGATTCTGCATTTTTAAGGATGAATTCAATATCATCTCTGAAGCCCATGTTCAACATCTCATCGGCTTCATCTAATACTACAGTTTTTACGTTGTCCAGGTTGATCACGCCACGCTCCATCATGTCCATAAGACGGCCCGGAGTGGCTACGATAATCTGGGGACGGCGTTTGATCTCCCGGATCTGGGCGCCGATCGGAGTTCCACCGTAAACGGCTACCACACCTACATCATCTAAAAACTGGCTGTACTTCACCAGTTCTTCCTGGATCTGCATACACAGTTCTCTTGTCGGACTTAACACCAGAGCTTGCACTTCAGAAAGTGACGTATCAATTTGGTTCAATAAGGGCAAGCCAAATGCTGCCGTCTTACCGGTTCCTGTTTGTGCCAGGGCGGTAATGTCTACATTTTCCCGAACCAAAAGTGGAATTGTCTCTTCCTGAATAGGAGATGGATTCTCGAATCCCATTGCCTTAACGGCCGCTACCAACTCTTCTTTTAATCCGAATTGTTCGAATTTATTCATATAAAATTAAAAAATAAGCGGCAAAGGTACGCTAATAAAATGGTATCAACTATTTTAATATAATAAATTGTGTTAATTAGTAATATGGTAATAAACTTTTTCCATAAAGACCTTTATTTTAAGGTAGTGGCATATACGGCCATTGTTGCCGAAGCAAATTGCGCAGCAGAGAATTTTTGTGCATAGTTTAGGCCTTCTGCTACCTGCAATTGTTTTGCATCCGCCTGTCGCCACAGCTTGAGGATAGATGCTGCTAAAGCATCCGGATCTTCCGGGTCGAAGTATAAACTACCCGGCCCGCCTGCCTCTTCCAGGCAACTACCGGTAGCCGCGATCACCGGGACTGCAGATTTCAGCGCCTCTATTACCGGGATACCGAAGCCTTCAAAAATACTGGGGTAAATAAAGATTTCGGAGAGCTGGTATAAAGCCGGCAATTCCGCGAATGACACTTCGTGCAGTAACTGTACGCGGTGCTCCAGCTTATGCTGTGTTATAAATGCCTTCAACGCTCCTGCGTAGGAAGTAGGCTTACCTACCAGGACCAGCTTAACTGCTTCCGGCAATTGTAACAATGCCTGTAAAATGATCTTCGTATTTTTCCGCGTTTCCAAAGTTCCTACCGATAATAAAAAATGTGCCGGTAAGGCGTATTTGGCCTGAACTGCTTTTTTTATTTCAGTACTGACCGGTACAGAAAACTGGGGATCACAATCCTGGTAGACCACTTCAATTTTTGCGGCATCGATATGATAAAATTGCACGAGATCCCGCTTGGTTTGCTCACTGATAGCAATGATCTTATCGGCTTTGAGGAAGGCAGAAAGAGTCTTTCCCCGGTATATTTTGCGGTCAAGGGCTGGGTAAAGATCTGGAAAACGTTCATAAATCAAGTCGTGGACCGTCACCACATATTTAATTCCTTTCGGCTTCGCTCCCAGCGGCAACTCTGCGCTCAGGCCATGGTAGATTTGTGCTTCATTGCTGGTCAATGCCTTTTTGATCCCCCAGCTACGCCAAAAAGAGGCGGGCCATATCGTCTCATTTGTGATGAGACGGACATTATCCCAAGTCTTGCTTTGCTCGAAAAGTGTCGTAGTTTTTAACCTGGGCACATATAATTGAATGGCTTGTTCCGGGTAGTACAGGTGCAAAGCCTCCACCAGGTTCCGGCTGTAATTACCAAGACCGGTACGGTTGTAAAAAGCACGCTTTGCATCAAAACCAATATTCATGCTCACGAAATTAGTTATTAAAAAGCAGTTAATGATATACGCTGGACCATAATCTTAGTGGAACCGCTATGCCCACTAGAAAGGCGGTTCAGAAACAAAGGTCATTTCCTGTCGCGTAGCCGGGTGTTTGATGCTCAGGCTTTGCGCATGCAAATGCAGCCGGTCTGCTTTGGTACCATATAAGTCATCTCCTACGATCGGCATATCCAGGCCCAGGTGATGAGCACAATGCATTCGCAATTGATGCGTCCGCCCGGTGATGGGAAATAATTGTACCCTGGTCTGTTGACCGGTAACGCTTAACTTTTTCCATTTTGTAACCGCGGGTTTGCCATATTCATAACACACGACCTGGTGTGGCCTGTTGTCCAGGTCTACTCTAAGGGGCAACTCTATCGTTCCTTCATCTCCGGTCAAAACGCCGTCCAGTACCGCGATGTATGACTTGCGGGTTGTTTTTTTAATGAATTGTGCCTGCAGGTATTCATGCGCTTCTTTGGTTTTAGCGGCGATCAGTATGCCCGAGGTAGACATGTCCAGTCGATGCACCAATAAAGGCCCGGTGGCATGAGGGTAGCGCTTTTGCAAAATATCCTGTACGGAGGTTGGCGATATCTTTCCCGGAACAGAAAGCAGTTCTGCGGGTTTATCTACCACTACGATCTGTTCGTCTTCATAGATTGTTTTCAGCGCGTCGCCCAGGTCCTGCTGCTGTAGCATCGGATTGGGATCCATATCTATACCTTGCAGCATGTGCGCCAGTATCGGTTCACACTTACCCCTGCAAGCCGCGTAGAACTGGCCATGCTTGCGAATTTCGGAGGCGGGTGAAGCGCCCCACCAGAACTCCGCGAAGGCCAATGGTTTTAAGCCGTGTTGAAAGGCAAATTGCAGCATTTTAGGCGCCGCGCACTCCCCGGCACCGGAAGGCGGGTTATCAAAAGCCGTATGCGCAAAGATCTCTTTTACATTTTTTAAGGCGCCATATTGGTCGAGGAAATTATATTGGGCAAATAATTGCTCTTGCAGATCGGCAGATTTTGCTTTACGTTCTTCCTTTAAAGCTTCGATTTCATCCAGTATGCGGTCTAAAGCCGCCTGTTCCGGCGCCGCCTGCTCTTTCCAGTATCTTTGCATGAACTTAAGCTCTCCCTGCTCCCTTACACTTTCCTGGCGAAGGCCTTCCAGCAAATCGGCCCTGCCTGCATCGGAAAGTGCCATTTCTGCATCTGCACGTTGCCGTTTGCGCCTTGCTTTGTTTTCTTTGATCTTGTCTTTCAGGCGGCGCAGATCGGTATCCGCTGCTGCCAATTTATCCTGCAATTGCTGCCTGGCGATTCTTAATTCCATCGATTGTTCTAAAGCTTCAATCGCTTCGTTGACCTTGCTGATCTCTTCTTCTCCTTTGAGAAAGAAGCTGTCCGGGGCCAGCATGTCAAATATAGGCGGCACAAAACGGCTGTGGGCATTTTTATCCGCCAGTTTGCCGGAGAATGCGGTAAGATAACCCACTTCTCCGGTTTCTTGCTGCACCAGCATCACGCCAAACATCTTCCCGATGACCAGGCCACTCATCTGCGGGTCCAGTCCGAAATTATGTTGCCATTCCGTTTGGGTTTGAATATATTCCTGTAATTCCGCAGCGGCTTCAATACAGAGCGGATGGGGTTCATGATAGAAGGGAAAGGTAAACCGCTCCGGAAGTTCGGAAGCAGCTATCGTTCTTTTAAAATCTATCCAGCAATCTTTAAAGGCAAATGTCATCGTATAAAATAGGCGCCAAAATTACGGAATAATAAATTTCTCAATCGACTCCGATTGCTTATGTTTGCTTACCAGCGACATCAAAGAAGCTATAGACATTCATCAATCAGATAATTATTTGATTTTGAGACCACTACCCGACATAAAGTTATTGACCGAAGGCCTGCTCAAAGGCGATATCGCTTCATTAAGCAGGGCTATAACCCTTGTAGAATCTACGAACCCCAAACACCAGGTCCTGGCGGCACAACTATTGGACCAGGTTTTGCCCTATAGTGACAAGGCCATGCGGATCGGGATTACCGGGGTGCCGGGAGTGGGTAAGAGCACTTTTATCGAATCGTTTGGCATGCACCTGATCAGTATGGGCAAAAAGGTAGCCGTGCTGGCTATTGATCCCAGCAGCAATATCAGTAAAGGGAGTATCCTGGGCGACAAAACCCGGATGGAGCAGCTTTCGGTAGCCCCCAATGCCTTCATCAGGCCTTCGGCCGCGGCTGGCAGCCTGGGCGGACTGACGCACAAAACACGTGAAGCCAGCCTGCTCTGCGAAGCCGCAGGTTTTGACCTTATTATTATTGAGACCGTAGGTGTAGGGCAAAGCGAAACCGAAGTGCGGAATATCTGTGATTTCTTCCTGCTCTTGATGCTGGCAGGCGCCGGAGATGAGCTGCAGGGCATCAAACGCGGTATTATGGAAATGGCCGACGGGCTGGTGATCACCAAAGCAGATGGCAGTAATGTACAAAAAGCCAAATCGGCCCGATCGGAATATGCCCGGGCGCTTCATTTCTTACCGCCTTCTCCATCCGGTTGGCATCCGGAAGTAGGCATCTGCTCGTCGATCGACGGCAGCGGTATTGAAGCGGTATATGCCATGATCGAAAAATTCCGGCTGCACCAGGTAAGTAACGGTTATTTTGATGCGAGAAGAAAAGAGCAAAACCTGAGCGCTTTCCGCCGCTTACTGCAAGAAACGCTATTCCAAAACCTTTTGAGCCGTTCAGGACTTAAGGAACAAATCGCTGAGCTGGAATTGGCAGTGACCGAAGGGCGGCAAAATCCTTATTCAGCAGTAATGGAGCTCAATAAAACCTTATAATTTTTTTATGCGCAACCTCCTCATCTCACTATCTATACTCCTTTTAGGCTTATCCGGTTGCGGTAGCATAAGAGGCTTTTATAGCGGTTATAAACGACTGGATGCCGACCAAAAGGCTAAAGTGGTTTTGCTGGATAACGAAGCAAACATTCCCAATGATAAGACCAGAATTTACGCGATTACCGCGAACACTCTTACAAAAAGCATTGCGGACCTGGACAGTGTGATCGTCTACCGCTGGTCGGCCCATTGCAGTAGTGAAAGTTGTATCCCGGTTTTCAGCGCAGAACAATATTGTCAAAAGAACAATTACCAATTATTTGTGCTTGCCGATTACTATGATGAGCTATTGTTTAAGCAGTTGGGAAAAACCAGCAATCCGTTGCTTGCAGTCAATCATAACTACTATGGCACCGACCGGGCGAATGCTTATAGGAAAAGGTTTGAAAAAGAGCTGGACCAGCAAAAAATATTGAACAAGTCAAATAACTATTTCCGTTTTATGGTGTTCAAAAGAGGGAAACTGGTTGCGCTGAAAGATAGATTGAAGTAATAGATTACAAGTACTCACACTTCCCGCCGGAGATTAATCATCGACGGCACGCCCGGAACTGCAATGCTGCTGATGGGCTTTGCAGGAATGTCCGGTAACGGACCCAAACCGGAAATCATGCCCGCGATTGTCCCGGCAAGGTGTTGGTACAGCGTCGTTTTCTTTACTACTTTTTGGACAAGCAAAAAGTAGTAAAGAATCAATCAATTATTTGCAAAGCATTGCATTGAAAATGCTTTTTATATGTTCTTTTCCCTTGATGCAAAAGAACCAAAAGATCAAGGCTCTGAAAAAATCGGCTAAAAATGTTGCAGAGATCCTAAAATTCGCTGAACTCGCCTGGAAATCTATGCGATCAATTAAGCAATGTGTCAGGCTCAGACAGTGGCGAATTTCCCTCCGCAAAGCGAAGGACAGCTCCACGCACAATTTTCTTAACGCCATTTTTTCATAGGCCAGTTCCAAGCAAAAATATTATACCATTGGTCGGGTATAGCACTTCTGTTGATGGGCTTTGCAACACTGCTCATTAGCGAACTCAAACCGGAAATCATGCTTGCGATTGATTTCCGGGGTCGTTTTTGCGCTACTTTTTAGACAAGCAAAAAGTAACAAAGAATCAATCAATTATTTGCAAAGCATTGCATTGAAAATGCTTTTTATATGTTCTTTTCCCTTGATGCAAAAGAACCAAAAGATCAAGGCTCTGAAAAAATCGGCTAAAAATGTTGCAGGGATCCTAAAATTCGCCAAACTCGCCTGGAAATCTATGCAATCAATTAAGCAATGTGTCAGGCTCAGACAATGGCGAATTTCCCTCCGCAAAGCGAAGGACGGCTCCCTACCCAATTTTCTTAACGCCATTTTTCCAAAGGCCGCTCCTCCATCATTTAGGGCGGAATGTAATAGGGTCAAGCAAGCTAAATAAATTGTCAGTACTTACACTTCCTGCTCGAAATTAATCATCGACGGCACGCCCGGAACTGCAATGCTGCTGATGGGCTTTGCAGGAATGTCCGGTAACGGACCCAAAC
>CAXYKQ010000111.1:0-3611 GCA_964277835.1 uncultured Edaphocola sp.
GTCCAGGAACAGCAACCCGGTATAGAAAGAAAAATGGATCCTCAGCCGCTTACTCAGCCGGAGGAAAAGGCGGCAGATAAAAAACTGCAGCATAAAGTAGCCATTATAACCGGTGGCGATAGTGGGATCGGCCGCGCCACAGCATTGGACTTTGTAAAGGAAGGTGCTAAGGTCGTGATTGCCTACCTGAGCGAAGACCTGGATGCTATGGATACAGAAGCATTGATCAAACGGATGGGAGGTGAATGCCTGTTGCTGAAAGGAGATGTAGGTAAGCCTGCTTTTTGTAAAAAGATAGCTGATAAAACTATGTCCGCCTATGGTCGCATTGACATTGTAGTCAGCAATGCCGCTGTCCAGTTCGTCCAGGAAGATATTATGAACATCAGCAAAGAGCAACTGGAACTTACTTTTCAGACCAATGTATTCGGAGCTTTTTACCTTACCCAGGCCTGCTTGCCTCATTTAAAAAAAGGCGCCAGTATTATTTACACAAGTTCTGTAACCGCATTCCGCGGCAGCCACCACCTTATAGATTACGCGGCAACTAAGGCGGCACTTATCGGGCTGTGCCGCTCCCTGTCCGCATCTTTAGCACACAAACAGATCCGGGTCAATGCAGTAGCACCGGGCCCTATATGGACCCCGCTAATCCCGGCAACATTCCCCGAAAAAGAAGTTGCGAAATTTGGCAAAAGCACGCCCATGAAGCGCTGCGGCCAGCCTAACGAAGTAGCACCCAGCTTTACTTTCCTAGCATCGGATGCTGCTTCCTATATCACCGGACAGGTATTGCATCCTAACGGTGGCGAAATTGTCGCTTAATTTTTTAAATCATAATTATCATGGAAAAATCATCAAAACTGGCACAGAAAAAAGTAGCAGCAACGATGCAGGAAATGAAGGAAGGCAAGTTAAAAACAGGTAGCGGCAAAAAAGTTACCGACCGCAAACAAGCTATCGCTATCGGGTTATCCGAGGCAAGGGAAGCGGGAGCTGACATTCCTGAAAAAAAGCCGTCAAGAAACAGGAGCGCCAAAAATAAAAAATAGGCAACCGTTTTGTAGAAAATCAACAGCTATTTTCCCGTAACGGGGAACTGTTACCGCCACGGTTAAATGCAGCCCTTATTCTCTTAAAATAAAAAAGAAAGAATAAACTTTTTACAAAACATTGGCCCACAATCCAATTAACAGTATTTTAAATGTCGAAAGCCTGTCCTGGCACCGTAATTGCAAGAATAAGGTTGAAGACTTGTTAGCAAAAATTAAGAATCACAGACTTTATTATTCACACTCAAAAACAAGAATTATATGAGAAGTTTACTTTGGCTGGTAGCCGTTATTTGTATCATCGTATGGATCTTAGGTTTGGCAGGAATTGGCGGCGGAATGGGCATGGGAAACCTGATTCATGTATTGCTGGTTATAGCGATCATCGTAATTTTGTACAATATTATTTCAGGCCGTAAACCTGTCGATTAACAAAAAGTATTGACAACAAAAACTACTAACAAAACAAAAAAATCTAATTTTCTAACTTTAAAAAACGATTATTATGAGCGTATTACAAGACAAAATCAAAGGAAACTGGAACCAGATGAAAGGTAACCTGAAGCAAAAATGGGCAGAACTTACTGAAGATGAGTTATTGTATGAAGAAGGTAAAGAAGATGAGATGATCGGTAGAATTCAAAAGAAAACCGGAGAATCTAAAGAGTCAATTAATAAATTCATCGAGGATATGAAGTTTGACTAGATCTTTGATTATCTATAATAGAAACGGTCGGGACAAATTTGTTTCCGGCCGTTTTTATTTTTTTAAATAATGGGGTATTGCCACGATTCCCCGCAAAAATTCTACACCCTAAAAATACATTTGATGGGTAAACAGAGATTGTGCTTAGATTCCGTAATCGATAACGATGCTGTATTATTTTAACTTTATTTATAAACATTATGGAACAGGGTTTGCAACCATCTATTCAAACAAATTTTCTAAATATTAAAAACGAACACACATGCAAAACGAAAATCAAATTGAAGTATTAAACGACCTTATTAAAATCAACAATGACCGTATCGAAGGCTACAGGAAAGCTGCAGAACAACTGAAAGAAGAACGCGGTACTCTCATCCCGGTTTTCGATAAATTGCAGGCTGAGAGCCAGACAAATACAGCGGACCTCAGCAGCGAGGTGTTACGACTTGGTGGTACACCAGACGACGGGACAACTGCCGGCGGTAAACTCTATCGTGCCTGGATGGATGTAAAAGCAACATTTGGCGGAGATAACCCGGCAAGCGTACTGGTTTCCTGTGAAGGAGGAGAAGATGCGGCAAAACGTGCCTATAAAAGTGCCATGGAGTCCAATGATCTTGGAGATTCTTTATCTGTCGTAAGCAGCCAGCAGCAAGCACAATTACAGGCTCATGACCAGATCAAAATGTTGCGCGATCAATACAACGGGTAAACTGTCGTGTTTGTAAATCCTTACCGGTAACAGTAATAAAATAAAAAGAGATGATTATGGAAAGCTTTGATGAAAATATGATACCAGGCGAAATGCGTACCCTTAGCGAAGTGTTAGAGAAAATGAAAGGAAAAGGTTATGATCAAGAACTGACGTTTTCTGATCACGGCAAGCTACAGGGAATGAATAAAATATACAATCCCGATGATCTGACTATCATTAAAATTTTCAGGTTTGAAGGGATGTCTGATCCTGGCGACAATTCCGCACTATACCTCTTAAGGGATAATGATGGAGACATTAGTTATGTAATGGATTCTTATGGAATGTACTCGGATCATCACGCAGGTTTTGATGAATTTTTAAAACAGATCCCGGTTAAAGAGACCGGCGACTGGAAATAAACCATTATTGTTCGAAAGGAGGATTACATTGCCAAAGAATTAGTAGTCTGAACCCTAAATCAGTCTGCAATATCATATACCCTTTATAATTTTTTGCAATACCTCCCCAGGACTTTTATATATCGCCCCGGCTGTCTGCTCCGGGGCTTTTTTGTGTGTGTAAGTATGAGGTTTTAACGTATTACTACAAAGCTTTGGTACGGTTATGGTACACTTATTATAAAAAGCATTTTAATAAAAGTTTAAACGGATATATCATGAGACAGCAATCAAAAAGGAACAACGCTCCGCAGCAAAGAGAAAACGAACACCTGGGTTACAACGAGGCAAACTATATCGGCAGCGCTTATGACCAGGACCGCAACCAGAACAGACGGGAACAACCTGAAACGGGTGGCAACCAATATAATAACGACCACACCGACAGACGCAACAATGATCAACGGCGGTCTGACCGAAATGACAACAGTGATTTTAACGCAGCACAGGATAGCCCAGGCCGCACGCATACACAGCGTGGTGGCAGGAACGACTATACTGACCGAAACCATTACCCTCGCCAAGGTCAATACCGGGGTAGCGAACACGACATCAATGCGGATCGCAGGATAGCCCGCAGCAGAAATTATATGCGGGAAGAACATGCTTACGGGCAGTCTAATGACAGCATGTATGAAGACCAGAGAGGCAAGAGACAAAGCCGGCAAAATTACCAGGACGATTACAATTATAAT
>CAXYKQ010000112.1:0-4771 GCA_964277835.1 uncultured Edaphocola sp.
TTTACTGATCGGGCCTGGAACGGCAAGATTTTTATTTTAATACCACCAGGCGTTTTACCTGTAGGGTTTTACCATTGCCCAGCAGGCTATAGGTGTACACCCCTGCCGGCAAGTGGCGGATGTCCAGTTGCAGGTTGTGATGTCCGGCGCTCAGGGGGTGCTCCTGCAGCACCTTGCCCATCATATTGCGCAACACCAGCCGCCCGTTTACCGCATCGGTCACGCTGAGCTCAAGCTCAATACTTACTCTTGCCTGTGCCGGGTTAGGCGCTGCATCATGCAGCACGCTTAAGACCGGGTCCTCCAGGCCAAGCGATGCTTTTGCACTGTTCAGGACCGGCGGTAATTGCTCCTGGTAGTGGTGCCACTCCTCGCCATAGGCAAAGTCCAGCAGGCTACGCGCCCGGGCGCTGATGTCAAAAGCGCCGGCTGCTATTTCCCTGACGGTTATCAATTCGGCCGCATCCAGCTCATAAATGCTGCGGCCCTCTTCTGCCAGGTTGCGGAGCAGGCTGTAATAAGCCTGCATGTCGGCCTGCTCGGCACTGGATACGGGCAGGTCATTGAGTACCTGGTCCATAGCAGCGTAGTCGCCCAGTTCGAGGTATAAAGGTACCAATAGTTTTTGAGCTTCCACATGGTTCATAGCGGACAGGAAAGCCAGCAGGCCATCAAAATTGTTACTGGCATTAAAATGCTGCACGATGCCGGCAAATTCTGCCAGTTGCTGGGAGCTGAGGCCCCCCGGCGTGATCTGGAGCGCCCAGTTGTGGAAAGCATTATCGTCCATGCGTTCTATAAGCGACTCTACATTACCCGGCAGGTTGCATTGAGAATTTCCATCCTCAATTCCTCCACCGGTACACCCCGTTTTGATAAATGTACCGTTGGTGTTGGCAGGATCTTGGTCTGCCTGGGGTTGCCAATAGTAATAACTCCAATTCGGATTATTGAGATAGCAGGCTATATGTTTAAATGTACCAGTGCTGAAGGTATTACCGGCACGGTATTGGTTAAAACCACAGCCATTGCCCTGGTCTTTCAGCAGGCTGCCCGGGCTCTGCGGGTTCAGCAGCAGGTTATAGTCGCCCCCGCCAAAGTGGTTGCAGAGCAGGTCCAGGGCCGGGTTGTCGTTCTGGGTAATGATGCCCAACTTTGCGCTGCCGATGCTGTTGTCGATCACCCGCGCACCGGTAGCCAGGGAGCGGTTGACGGTGATGCCCCGGGTATTGGGGTTACTGCCCGAGTTGAGTACCGTATTGGTAGTGAGGGTAAGGCCGCCGGCATTGTCGGCATAAATGGCCTGCCCTTCATACAGGTAAGCCATCGAACCATTGCTGTACGCATAATTGAGCGGGTGGTCAAACGTATTGCCCTGGCCGTAAGAAAAATTGTCGTTAAAACAGATACCGGTAGCTACACTATCAAAGCTGCAATTCATCACCTTTACACTTCTGAAAGGATGGTTGCTGTAATTGCCGATATTAATCGCTTCCTTATAACCCTTAAAGTGGCAATCCTGGATCCGGAAACCGGCATCTTCAGAGTAGATGGCCCGGTTGCGCTGCCCTACGGCAAAGAATGGCGTAGCGGTGGGTATGGTATTCTTAAAGGTACAGTTGCTGATGAGTATATCCCGCTCGTTGAAGGCAGATACCGTGGGGAAGTCCTTCAGGAGCAGACCGGCATTGGTGGCAGCCCGGGGATTCGTGGTCAGGAAGTTCATATTAGCAATAGTACAGGAGGAGCCCCGGGGGTAGCCGGGGTAATCGTTGAGCTCTATAGCCCTGCGGCAATCCTTAAAGGTGCTGTTGCTGACCTGGATGATGCCGCCGCCAAAGCCCGTGCCGTCGGTAAAGTCCTGTACCCCATCATAAGCATATTCAATAAGTGCATCATTTTTCATTTCAAAGCTGCCCTGGTTGTAGGGGTAGGGAGGCATGCTTTTATCTCCGTAGAGCTGTATGCCATGCCAGCCCACTTTCTCGTGGTAGGAAGTGATAGTGCCGCCGTCCAGTACCAGCTTAGCACCTTTTTCTACCGTGATGCGCCCTGAGGGAGGCATCGCTACCACACATTTAATCGTTAGGGTGTTATTGGTCTTTACGATAATATCTTTATACAGCCGGATGCCGAAATCCCAAACCTGGTTGCTGGTTACCACTAACGGGTTGGTGGCAGGATCGGCTATAGGGTATATGTAGCTCGAAATACCTCCCAGGTGGGCGCTGCGGTGCATGCGGCTTAGCTGTATGGGAGAGAAATAGCCGCCGGGAACCACTTCCATATAATTATACGTATGTGTATTGCTCAGGTTTGAGGGGTCGAAACCATAAGGAAGCACATTATCCAGGAATTTGCAAACTCCCGGGGGGTAAATGTCGACGAGCCTGTCGGTTATATCATTGCATTCCTCATTGGAAATATGACCGAGTGCGAAAAGATGCCCCAGCTCATGTACAAACTGAGCTGCGGCAGCCGGGTAATCATTGATTTTGTAGTTATAAGCTATTACGCATAATGAGGACTTACTTACCAGGTTAAAATTATTGCCCCCGCCAACAGCATATCCGCCCTGGGAGCTATCTGTAACGGGTTTTTTAAAGCCGTAATTCACAACAAATACATTCAATATGCTATCTTCCTGGCTGCCGAATGTTGCAAAATGATAAGCGGCATCACCTGTTTTGGAGGCTATTCCTGCTTCATTTTCAGTAAAAGCTTCGTGGGTGTTTTTAAACTCTATCCCGGTCAGCCGGATGCGAAACCTGGAGTCACTTATATAGCAATCATTACAAACACTGCTTTGTGGTTTATTGGTAGGTTTAAGGGAGGAGAGCGACTTCTGTGTCGTATTATTGGGCCAGGTTTCAAATATGTTCCTGAGCGTAGCCGTATCGGCAACAGTAAAATTGGGCCGGCTGTAATAGCTGTTAGTGACTACAATCACTTTTATTTTTATCTCTTTACTGCTTGTCTTGGCTATAGTGGAATAGTCTTCCAGGTCAAAATATTCAGGTTTGTAAAAATGAGCCATCCAGTCTGCGGACCCCAGGCCACAAACGGCATTGGGACCCACGGTAGAAAAAGTGTTCACCGGCGGAGGGCCTGAGTAACACTCCGGTTGTGCTACTACACCAGAACTGGTAGCAATAATGATGGATGCGGTGATGAACAGGCAGCATAATGTACGCCTTAGTGTTTTAGTCATAAAATAGATTTTGTTAAGGTTATAAATTTATTTATGCGGAATAAAAATAATATTTTAATTCCGCATAGAAAAATAATCATAATGTTTGATACATGAGCGGGTCCGTTTGATTTTTTTACTTAGTTATAATCATTTCATTTTTTAAAGGATATCCCGGATTAAAAAACCGGACTTTATGAACACATACCCGGTCATAAAGTCTTTAAAAAAGTAAAAGCGGAACAGGTTAGTATTCCGCTTTATTTATGAATTAGATTTATCCGCTTATTTTACCAGTTTCATTTCTTTAAGCAACCAGGATGCATTACCATATTTTTCAATGATAAACATCACATAGCGGATGTCTACCGCGATATTGCGGCAAAGGTTAGGGTCATAATACAAATCACTCATAGTACCATCCCAGATCCGGTCGAAATTAATGCCGATCAATTCGCCTTTGGCGTTGAGCACAGGGCTGCCGGAATTACCGCCGCTGGTATGATTGGCGGCGATAAAGGCTACCGGTACCGTACCATTCACCGCCCACCTGCCGTAGTCTTTACGGGCATGTAGATCCCGTAATTTCACAGGCACATTAAACTCTTCGACTGCCGGGTTATGCTTGGCGATTACATCTTCCAGGGTACTGATATAAGAATAATAATTATAGCCTTGCGGTTTAATGCCCTTTACCGGGCCGAACGTTAATCTTAAAGTCTGGTTGGCATCCGGGTAGAAATTGCGCTCCCCGGCCATATAGTCCAGCTGCTGTTGCATGTAAATGCGGCTGAGCATATCCATCCGTTTATTGAATGCCTGCATTGCTGGAGTAACCGCAGTTTTCTGCCAGCTCATCACCGCATCATAAATCTTGAATGCCGGATCGTTTTTAATAGCGATCGTATCCCTGGCTGCAGGTTCGTCATAGTAGGGAGCGGAAAGCTGGCTAAAGACGAGCGCACTTTGGCCAAATACATTGTTAGCCCATTTTCCAAAATTATTTCCGTTCTCCGCGTACAATCCCTTGATGCGATTAGGCACCGCCAGTCCGGGTTGCATGTAGTAAAACGGCATCAGGGTTTCAAAAAGTGCTTTATCTACCTCGGGGTCATAGTTTTTATAAAAAGCGGTCATGCCTTTTTTCAGTTTGGACAGCGTGTCGGTAAGTGCCGGTCCGCTGATGCCTTTCCGGTGCACCTCCAGTATTTTTTGCAGCGCTTCCGCCTGTCTTACGATCTCTATTCCTAAGACCGTTTCATAAGTACTCTCCTGGGCGCGCAGGTAAGTATTGTTCTTCTCGACAGCCGCGTTGATCTGGTTCAGGATCATCTGGGGGCTATTGCTACCGGTATCCTGGTTTGATTTTGCTATTAATCTTTGTTCGTAAGCGCGCTTTTTATCGGGCACCTCGTTGATTGCCAGGCCTCGGAGTTCGCCCTGCCATTTTTTATAGCCGTTGCTGATGGACGACTGTTTCGAGGCATATTTTAAAAATACATCGGGATCTTTTCTCATCGCCTCATCCCAAACGCCCTGTTTTAATCTCCGGGCTTCATTACGGTTCGGGTTGCTGATATC
>CAXYKQ010000113.1:0-7679 GCA_964277835.1 uncultured Edaphocola sp.
GAACAAAATATACACCTGGAAGAGCAGGTCACTAAAAGGACCGAAGAATTGGTCCTTAAAAATGATATGCTTAATGAGACCTATGAAGATCTGAAACGGGCACAGTCCAAACTGGTCATCGCGGAAAAAATGTCTTCTTTAGGCCAGCTAACCGCGGGCATTGCTCACGAGATCAATAACCCGATCAATTTTGTGGCGTCCAACGTAAATCCTTTAAGGCGCGACTTTAAGGCCCTGCTCGATGCGCTGGACAGGATCGAGGCCATCGGCTTGAAAGAGGAGGCAAATACCAGTTCCAAAAAGAAAGAAATAGAACAATATAAATCCGACGAAGACTTGGACTACTTAAAAACAGAGATCAACTTCCTGCTGAATGGGATCCAGGACGGAGCCAGCCGGACCGCGGAAATTGTGAAAGGTTTGCGGGTATTCTCCCGGGTGGACGAGGCAGAGCTGAAAGCCGCTGACATAAATGATGGCCTCCGTTCAACGCTGGTGATTGTCAATAACCTGGTGAATGGAATTAAAGTTTCGGCGAACTTCGGGACATGCCCTGAAATACTTTGCTACCCGGGAAAACTTAACCAGGTGTTTCTGAATATCATCACCAATGCGATCGGCGCCATAAGGGAGAGGCATGGCCAGGCAGAAGGCGGACATTTAGAAATAAGTACCTACCAGGAAGATGAGGATACCATTTGTGTTGTCATCAAAGACAATGGAGTAGGGATGGACGAAACAACTTTATCCAAGGTATACGAGCCCTTTTTCACTACTAAAAAAGTAGGCGAGGGTATGGGCCTGGGTATGTCCATTGTATTTTCTATTATTAAAGAACATAATGCCAATATTCTTGTGGATTCGGTGGTAAATGAAGGCACAACATTTACCATTAAATTAAATACAAAAAACAATTAACTGTTTATCACCTGAAATGTTATATATTGTGAAAGATGCAAAATGAAATAAAATAAGAACACTTTTATTTTCCTTATTTACCTTAACTTTACATAACAGATCTTTTTACTTCTTAATGATTTAATTGATTCTAATGTCAGATAAAATAACTATATTATACGTTGATGATGAAGAGAATAATCTGATTTCATTCAAAGCGACTTTCCGGCTTAAGTACAAAATATTTACTGCTATAGGGGGAGAGGAGGCTTTGAAAATATTGGAAGAAAATACAGTCCATATTATCATCACTGATCAGCGAATGCCTAATATGACTGGTACAGAATTTCTTGAAAAAGTCTTACACAAATACACAGATCCTATCCGTATCTTACTGACAGGCTATACCGATATGAGTGCCCTGGTGGAAGCCGTGAATAAAGGCCAGATTTTCCATTATCTTACAAAACCGTGGAGCGAAGAAGAGTTGGAACAGACTATCGAGCGCGCCTATGGTATCTACCTGGAAAAGGAAAAAATCAAGCAGATGAACGAGAAACTCTCTTTATCGAACGAACAACTTGAATTTTTATTGAGACAGAAACTATTGTCTTGATCAACTACAGCTATTCCCATAAAATAAGAGAGCAGTTAATTGGATTAGCTGCTCTCTTTTATCATTATACTCGGTTATCACCTAACCCATTCCTGAGTTCAGGATAAGATATCACGGATTTGTTGCACCAGTTCATCTAAGGTATCGTATTGCTGCAATTTAATTTGTTTCTGTTGCAGGTCCAGCTGCGCTGCCAGCTGCAGTACTAATTCCAAAGGATCGATTTCAAACCCGATGCCCTCCATTGAAGCATCCGTACCGGCAATCAGCCCTTCACTGCTCATACCCACACACCACTTTTCGATAAAAGTACTCAGTGAGATTTTATCGACAAAGCAATCTTCCCATTCCTGTGTAATACAACTTGCCGCCAGCTCCTGCACGGACCAAAAACACATTTTATCAAAAGGCCGGCCTTCATCGTCCTCCATTAAGTTACAGGATGCGGAAACATATCCCTCCTCATTCTTCAAGGTATATACCATTTCCGTCGCACAGACCTTTTCCACAAAATGTTTGTGATTAGCGACGATGTCGTGCAGTGCATCCGGGATAGTAAAGCTTGGTATCATCTTATATTTTTTATTCCATAACCAGTTCTCTGGCATTATCTAAAGCCGCAGCAGAAGGGGAAGCGCCGCCAATCATCGTGGCGATCAATTGTATGCGTTCCTCCGTGTTCAAAGCTCTAATTTGCGTGTTGACTTTGTCGTCAGCTGTAGTTTTGTACACATACAAATGCTGGTGGCCCTTACCGGCAACCTGAGGCTGATGGGTGATACAAAGGATCTGGTGATAAGCGCCCAGGGAGCGCAGGAGAATACCCACCTGCCTGGCCGCCTCCCCGGAAATACCTGTATCGACCTCGTCAAAGATCAGCGTAGGCATGTGTAAAGCTTTTGCCGTCAGGGTTTTGATACTTAACATGATGCGGCTCAACTCTCCTCCTGATGCCGCCTTCTGGACGGGAGCGAGTTTGCCGCTCTTATTGGCATCCAGCAGATATTGGACCTGATCTTTACCAAAAACGTTAAAGTCTGCCGCAGCTTTCAGCTCAATTTCAAAGCGTGCGTTCGGCATGCCCACCAGGTGCAAAAGCCCGTTGATGTCTTTGGCAAAGTCAACCGCACTGGACTGCCTGACTTTCGATATTTTATCTGATTGCAGCATCAAGCTCTCTTTCTGTTTTTCTATCGCTTTCTCCAATTGGAGCAGGTCTTCACCGGCATGCTGTTGCTGGGCAATGCTCTGGGCCAAAGTAGCATGCACATCTCTTAAGGCGGCAGTATCCGTCAACCCGTGTTTTTTCAGCAGGCGATTGCCCAGGTCATAACGCTCCTGCATCTCCTGTAGCTTCGCCGGATCAAGATCTATAAGCCCCTGTAGCCTTTCACATTCTGCAGCCACATCCTTAAGTTCCTCGTAGCAGCTGTTCAACCTATTCGCTAAGGCAGCGGCTTCGGGCAAATAGCTTTCCAATTGTTGCAATTGCTGTGCCAGTTTACGGATTTCTGCGATTAACGGCTGTTCACTTTCTGCCAGCACATGCGTACTCTCGGAAAGCGTATTTTGGATCAGCTCCGTATGGCTCAGTTGCTTCAACTGCAATTCAAGCTGCTCGATCTCATCGGCCTGGAAATTAGCCGCTTCCAGTTCTTCAAATAAGAACTGGTTGTAGTCGGCTTCTTTTTGCCATTGTTGCTGTGCCGTTATAAGATTCTGGTAAGATTTATTTAATTGTTTATATTGATCAAAGTCTTGCTGGTAGCGCTTCACCGCAGGTAAATGACCGGCTACTGCATCCAGCGATTGGTACATGAAGCGGTTATCATCCAGGGCACGGTTGTCAAACTGCCGGTGCAGGTCCACAAGGCAGGCGGTCAATTCGTTCAACACCGAAAGTGTTACCGGTGTATCGTTAACAAAGGCACGGGATTTACCGCTGGTGCTGATCTCCCGCCGGATGATGCTCGGGTATTCTGCATCCAGCTCATGGGCCTGTAATAAAGTATTGAAGTCGGCATTGTCCCGGGTATCAAAATGAGCCTCAACAATGCATTTCTCCTGCGTATTGATCAATACCGAACTATCGGCACGCTCGCCGAGTATCAAGGAAATGGCGCCGAGAATAATTGACTTTCCGGCGCCGGTTTCTCCTGTAATAACATTTAGATGCTGATCAAAACGGATGCTGATCTCGTCAATGATCGCATAGTTTTTTATAAATAACTTTTGTAACACTGCTACGAATAGTTTTCTTATTTTTTAGGTAACAATATCTCGGCCATCATGCAACGGGCACTACCGCCGCCATTGGATTCAATTGTTTCCAGCGGTACCTGTATAATCGGGTTAAAAGATTCCAGTTCCTGCACCTGTGCTTCATTTAAAGAAGCATAGGCCTGACTGGACATCACGAGGAACTGCTCACCATGCACATTCGTCACTTGCAGCATGTTACCGGCGAAATGATTCATCTGCTCAAAGCTGATTTCTACGATCACTTTACCTGATTGTGCCAGGGCGCCGCTCACCACCGCTCTTTGATCGGCATCAGGAATGCTTTCGAGGCAAATAACGGCATAGTTGTCTCCGAGACACATCATGACATTAGTATGATAAATGTCTTTTCCCTTCTGGTCTACCGAATTAAATACCACCGGCTCGTACTCCATTTCTTCACAAAATTCCAGGAACAGGTTTTTGTCGGTCCTGGGAGAAATGCAGGCATAAGCGATCTTGTTTTCGCGGTCCAGGATGATACTCCCCGTACCTTCCAGGAATACGTCATGCGCTTCATTCTTGGTCAGGTCAATGGTATTGTCAATCTGGAAGCGGCTTTTGATGGTCTCAATAACTGTCTCCTTACGTTCAAGCCTCCTGTTTTCAGCAAACATCGGATAAAGTACGATGGTGCTGTTTTTATGAAAACTGATCCAGTTGTTAGGGAAAATGCTGTCTGGTGTATGCGGGTCAACAGTATCTTCTACCACCACTACATCAATGTCATGACTACGCAAGGTAGCCACAAAGTGGTCAAATTCCGCCAGGGCCTTTGCCTGTACTGTTTCCTGGTTCTGGCCTGCCACCTGAAAGGCATTATTCACCGCGGTTTCGGCATTATATCCAAAACGAACCGGTCTTACCATTAACAATGCATAGCTCATAATATGCAATTAAATATTTTTAGTCAGTAAATTAGTTTAATCTCTCAGTAAAGGCATACTCATGCAGTGGAAACCGCCCCTTGCACGCGAAAGCTCCGCCGAAGGCATCAGTATAATCGTATCTTTAATATGTTCCACTCTTATTTTATCTTCTTCCAGGTCCCGGATCAGGTCTTCTACATTTACCACTTTAAAACCGGCCTGCTCAAATGCTTCTACTGTTTTATCGTTCCGGTCGTAACCTAATACAACGCCTTCTTTAATCGCCAAAAGGTTACAGCTGTCCGTCCATTGCTCGCGCATGTCGTAAGGAAACTCGTCGTTACCTGAGAGGATAATTTGCACATCCTTTTCCTTGCAACCCAGATCTTTCGTGCTGATATCGATCAGCAATTCTTCCAGGCTGTCAAAATGTATAGGTTTATCTACACTTTTGATATTGAATTGGATGATCTTTAATTTATCTTCTTTTGCTTTTTGAGCGGTGCCTATTCCCAAATGTCTTTGAATGCTATCTCCGTCCAGGTGTTTTACTGATTTATTGGAGAAGATACCCAGCATTACCCATACATTTTTTTTCACCTGGGTAAATACCGTATCAATATGCATGTAATCGCGCTTGCGCGGGATCTTAACCACGGTAACCTTCTTGACAACCTTGCGGTCGAACAAAGCTTTAATGGTCTGGTATGCCGCATCCCAGGTGGTCCGTTCGCTGACGCCCACCAGCAAATGATCTTTACTGACGACCATTACATCTCCACCTTCGAGGGTCACTTTATGGCCTTCAGATTCTTTAGGCAATAAAAAGTGATGCTCTGTATCGGGCAGCTCAATTATTTTATCGGTATAGGCGGCAAACATCGGGTGGTTAAAAAAAATGTATTTGGTCAATAATGCTTCCCGGGTGCGTGCTTTTTTTGCCGGCTTGTTTAATAATACGTGATCGTTAACCGTGATACCGATATCCCGCGTAAAAATAAAGTTTGGGATAGGGGGGAAGATCATTTCGTTATCATTGTGTGTACCGCTGATAAAGATCTTCGCCAGTGCTTTAGGTTCATAGCTCAATAAGGTCTGTTGCATGGCGTAAGAACAATTCTCAATAGCACATACAGAAGCAATTAACTTGTGGCGGATATTTTCCTGTTCCAGGATCTGTGCCAGCAAGAGTTGGAGTTCCACCACCTTATCAGAAGCATGGAAGTCCTTATGATCAGGTTTGTAAAAAGATCTTTTATGCTTAGGATCATCAATTTTCTTCAGTTTACCCTTGATTTTTTCAGGGTCCAGGAAGTACAAAAGCAATTTAGTGTAATAATCGTATTCTTTTCTCCGGATAGTATCCAGGTGAACGATATCCTCGAACAGCCAGTCCTGCGCTTTTGACGGGACTACCTTGCCTAATCCGCTATCCGGGCTGTGTACCAATAGTCTTCTTAAGGTGCCTGTTTCTGTGGTTACATTAATTTGATCTTGTTTTGCTTTCGACATAAATTTTTTAGCCTTGATGAATCCTGCAAGTTACTGCTTTTTTTAAGATTGTGAGAATAATGATTGAAAGGCAGCCGGTACCGGTTGCGCACTAATTTACGTTAGTATAGTGATCCGGTTTTAAATACCGGGAGTTGATTTTTTAATTTCTATGCTTACTTTTGAAGGATGATTAAGCGCTTTTTGAACTGGCGTAGCTATGCTATCTTATTCGGGATCTTTATCCTCGGCTTTTCTTTTTACTTTATTAATAAAATCACTAAAGAAATGGAACTGGCAGAGCGGGAAAAAGTACAGATCACCATAGAGGCTATCAAGCAAATGAGTATACCCGATGCCAATACAGATGTGAACTTCGCCTATTTCATTACAGAAAAAAATAAAGACATCCCCATCATTATGGCGGATGAACAGGACAATATACTGGAATACCTGAACCTCGACCAGCAAAGAATTAACGGGGACTCCAATTTTGTGACCCGAAAACTAACAGAATTTAAAAAGGCCGGCAAACTGATTATCACTGATATCCAATTTACCAAAAGACACATCTACTATGGCGATTCGCCTATGCTGGAAAAGCTGAAATATTACCCAGCACTTCAAATGGCCGTTATATCTGTATTTGTACTCATTGTATTAATCGCTGTTTTCAACGCACAAAAAAGCATCCAGAACCAGGTATGGGTGGGGATGTCTAAAGAGACGGCACACCAGATGGGCACACCTTTATCTTCTATTGTAGGCTGGATGGAATTGCTCAAGGAAAATGAGGAAAACCGGGAGTATGTCCAGGAAATGGAAAGAGATGTAAACCGCCTGCAACTGGTAGCGGACCGCTTTTCAAAAATAGGCTCCGTACCGGTATTGGAGGAAGAAAACCTGGTACCACGGTTGGCCGCAATGGCCGCTTATATGCAAACACGGGCGCCCAAAAAAGTCGAGATCTCTTTCGATAGCAACGGGGCAGAGGAAGCTGCTTACCTGGTCAGCGGACCGCTATTCGATTGGGTAATCGAAAACCTGATCCGGAATGCGCTGGATGCGATTGAAGGCAGCGGTAAAATAAAGATCAACATGACCAATACCACCCGGCAGATCGTCATTGATATTTGTGATACGGGTAAAGGGATGCCGCAAAATGCCTTTAAAAAAGTATTCAAACCAGGCTATTCTACCAAAAAGCGGGGCTGGGGACTGGGGCTTTCCCTGGCCAAGCGCATTATCAGCGAATATCATAATGGCCAGATCTTTGTCAAACAGTCGGAACCGGGCAAAGGCACCACTTTTCGTATTGTACTGACGCGTTAAAAATTAAGGTAAACTTAATGTGGAATATGATACCTTTGCCCCTAGTTTATGAACCTGTTAAGTAGCAAAGAAATCTTCGAAAAGATCAATCAACTAAAGGTCGTGGTCATTGGCGACCTGATGCTGGATCAATATATCTTTGGCAAAGTTGACCGAATTTCCCCGGAAGCTCCCGTACCCGTATTGCGTGTAGG
>CAXYKQ010000114.1:0-3614 GCA_964277835.1 uncultured Edaphocola sp.
TGTGGGACCTTTGCGCTCGGAAGAGCTGCCCTTCTCTTTGTTAAGAGCGGGTTTCTGGCAGGAGCTTACGGGCGCGGAGCAGGTAGCAGTAGATGACCTGGAGCGGTTGATGGCGCTTTCTACGCAGCTGACCAATGCCGAAGTCGATGAGGTATGCTTTTGGATGTCAGGTATACCGGCGGAACTATGTACTTATTTCTGGCTGTTGCATTTTCTCAAAAAGCATTTAGGCAAATTTTATATTATCAACATCAGTGGCCTGCCTTTCATTGATGATGAAGGGAAATTATTTTATCCTGAAGGCATTGCCAGCCTTCCGCAGCGGCAAGTATTGAAAGCGCTTAAACTGGCACGTGTAGTCACGCCCTCTGAATGGGAAACGGATGGTGACGAGTGGAAGCGGCTGATCGGCGAAACAGAAGCAGGTATCCGCATAAGCACGGGCTCAAAGCAAATCGTCGGTAAACCAATAGATTTTTATGATAAAAATCTATTGGAACTGGCCGGTAACAATAACCAGAAAATTGCTAAATTGGTCGGTAGTGCGATGCAAAAGCATAAAATATTTACCGGGGACACGTTTCTGATCTGGCGTTTGCGCGCGCTGGCAGCCGCGCAAAAATTATCTCTTAATAAGGATAGTGTGAAGCTTTATGTGGCGGGCGCTTCGGAAGATACTGATTTATTTCCAACAGAAAATCCAGGACAAAATGGTTAAGCTAACAGAACTGGATAAGATCGGCTACAGCGACAGCGGTTACACTTACGAGTATTTTCATGAGCGCATGGGGCGCCATTTGATTCTTTTCCGAAAAGCCGGGAGTGTGAGCGGTAATCATTACCATAAAGGGCTTTCGCTGACCAAAAACCCTGAGATCCTGGTGCTTTTGTCCGGAGTAGCTACTTTGTCTTATAAAGAAGTGCAGGGCGGAACGGTGACAAGTGTGCAGTTATCTGTTCCGACCCGGATCGAGATCAGCCCTTACGTCTGGCATGAACTCTATTGCCATACAGACTGTACCCTGATCGAGTTATGTTCCATTTCGGAACATGAAGCCGATACCTTTAAAGACTAATGAGCCTGCATCACGGCGACAAACATGCAGTCTGCATGGTCCGGTATGCCGTTAATCAATTCTTGATGTACCAATTGTAATTGTGGATTTTCAGCCAGTAATTTTTCTATAACTGCTTCATTCTCCTCTTTGAATACGGAGCAGGTGATGTAAACATAGTGTCCGCCGGGTTTTACCTTTTTGCAGGCATTGGTCGCAATTGTGTATTGTAATGTTGCAAAGCTCTGAATCCGGTTTTCTTCGAAAAAATAAAACTGTTCGGGAGTCCTTGCCCAGGTGCCGCTACCCGTGCAGGGGACATCAGAGAGCACTAGGTCAAATGTTTCTTTTAATTGGGCTACCTGTTCTATTTTACCGGCATCAAGAAGCCGGGTTTGCACATATTTGTGCCCGTATAATTTCGCTCTTTCCCGCAGGTTATGCAGGATGCCCGGCCTTATATCGGTACAAAGTATGTTGCTTTCTTTTAAATGGTCTTTCAGTAAAAGCATTTTCCCGCCCGCGCCAGAGCAGGTATCCCAGATATTTAAAGGCTGATCAGCGTGTCTGACGGCTATTTTAAAATAAGGTTCCAGGCTTCTTTGAGAGCTGTAATCCTGGATGACATACAGGGTTTCGGGCAGGAGCTTGGACAGGTTGATGCCATTGGGCAGGCTAATCGTTTGGGGCCCCGGTTTGTGGAAATCGATGTTGTTTTCCTGCAGGATGTTTTCAATTACCGTGTTGTTCTTCCTTAAGCGGATAAACATTTTCGGTAAAGTAAGCAAACTATCGAACCAGCCTGACTTGCTGAGGCATCCCGATAAAACAGTTTTTGGAAAACTATCTTCCCGGTTAAGATCGACGGCAGGGGGATTGAGTTGTGCAATGATCTTTGTAATTGCTGCGTTGTCAATAAGCTGCTCCGCTAAAGCATGGTTGATTATTGCCCATATTTTTTCTCCCGGGCGGTCTGCGAACCGGGCCAGTCTGTAATAGCTGTATACGGCGTCCGAAATTGCCCGCCGGTCGCGGGAACCCAATTTCGGCCTGCTTTTGAAAAATGATTTCAGGAAATGGGATAAAGGAAGTGCGCCATGGTAGGTTTCAATGACTTCTTCTATCGCTATCTGTAAAAACTTCATGGAAAACTTAATGGATTATCTGCCGGTACCTGCTCTAAAATTAAAGGTTAAGATACCGCTTTGCTCCACGGCTGCATCCGGTTTTCGGTTGAACTTGACGCTCCTGATCTTTTGTTCCGCTATAGCTCTTATAGCAGCGTTTTTTGCAGATTGTATTTCGTGCCTGATGATGGCGCCATCACGGTTTACCCAAACTTTTATCTTAACCGTACCGCCATCTTTAAATTCTGCCTGCGGACTCGGGTAAGCTACGATATTGCGCCCGGTAATACCACCGGAGAAGTTTACGCTGTTGGGATCGCCGCCGGGCTGTCCTTTCTGGCCATTACCCTGGCCATCTCCCCGGTTGCGGGAACCGGCTGCATTTTCAGGTGCACCATTACCACCGGTGCCGGAAGCCCCGTCGAATGTGTATTTTGCCTGCGGTGCTGTGGCCCGGTTATTGGCAGAAGAATTGCTATTGTTATTATTACTCCTTTTATTATTTGTATTGCTTGCGGTCGTCGAGGTACGGGGACTGGTGTTCCGGTTATTGGTTACCGTATTCGGTTTAGGATTATTCGGATTGCCCGATCGGCGCAAAACAGGCGCTGCAGTGGGGTGATCTACCGCCGCTACGTCATCGTGGGCGTCATCTTCCCGTGGGATTTCCGTTTGGTTCGCTGCTTCCGCCCCGCCGCTATTGGCACTTGCATCCCCGGTCGGAGTAGCGGGCGGGGCGGGCATCCCAACCGCCATTTCGGGCGGCTCGATGCCGAATCCGTCTGCGTCTACGCCTAAAGCAACTGTTTCCAGCTCTATTAATTCTTCGGGGGGCGGAGCGGGCAAGGCTACCGACTCATATTTCACAAAAAAGAAAATAAGTAATAACAGCAGGTGGATGCCTACCGTATAACTAAGAGCCTTTGTATTTTTTAACGAACTAAAATTCACTTAAGAGCGTTTTAAATGCAACGATAATTAAATTACAGCGCTTGCAACTGTCTAAGCAGCGCACACGTAGTTAAGATGCCGGTCGATGATTAATTCCACAAAAGATGGGGTTATTAATAACGAATTGGCCAGCTATCCTACAAATTTACTAAGTTTTGCCCTAGTATTTAATATTTGGTGCCCTAAAACTTTTTAGTTTCAGCCAAATAAAGCTAAATCCCGGCGTTGCCGTAAAAGTTAAGCAAGAAACAGGGTACAAAATTTTATAGAGGACAGATGGCCTTTGTTATCATGAGTCAATGAAACGCAGGGCGGGGCGGGGCAGTAAGAACGGAGTTGTGAGGCCTCAGCAGGACAATGAATGTAGGTAGTCCTCCGGAATGTTTTTTTATACATCTTTAAAGGAGACTTCAGTATAATCGATCTGCCCGGGAACCGGTGGATGCAATTTACGGACCTTGATATCCAGCAGACAATCCGG
>CAXYKQ010000115.1:0-2529 GCA_964277835.1 uncultured Edaphocola sp.
TATACTTTGAGTACTCCGGTAGTTTTGTTCCAGCTTGATCACCCTTACATCATCATAGTCATTCTGGAACTGGAGAATGTTTTGAATCGTCGCTCCGCGGAAGGAGTAGATACTCTGCGCGTCATCGCCTACCACACAAATATTTTCGTGAACGGCGGCCAGCATTTTCACGATCTTGTACTGGGCCGTATTGGTATCCTGGTACTCATCGATCAGGACATATTTAAAACGATGTTGGTATTTGGCCAGGACTTCGGGTTGCGTTTTCAGCAATTCATACATTTTGAATAAAAGGTCGTCAAAGTCCATTGCCCCGTTTTTAAAACAGCGGCTGGCATATTGCGCATAGATCTGGCCGATCAGGGGGCGGTTAGCCCGGGCGTCTTCCTGGGTAATAGAAGGCTCCCTTAAATATTGAGTAGGACCGATGAGGCTGTTTTTAGCAGCGGAGATGCGGCTGTAGACCAGGTTGGGCTTATAGATCTTATCGTCCAGCTTATTTTCCGATATAATGCTCCTGATGAGGCTTTTGGCATCATCGGCATCATAGATGGTAAAATTGCTTGGATAGCCGATCTTAGGAGCTTCGGCGCGCATTATTTTTGCAAAGACAGAGTGGAAGGTACCGATGTATAAGTTCCGTGCTTCAGAGTTACCGAGTATTTTCTCGATACGTTCTTTCATTTCCGCTGCGGCTTTATTGGTAAAGGTCAGGGCCAGTATATTAAAGGGATCTACGCCCTGGCGCATGAGGTGTGCGATACGGGTTGTGAGTACTTTTGTCTTACCACTTCCGGCACCCGCAACGATCATTAATGGTCCGTTTATATGCTCTACTGCAGCTTTTTGCTGCTCATTAAGTTCACTCAGATATTGGTACTGCATAAGCTAGCAAAGTTACATGAAAATAAGCACCTTTCCGACCAAAATAATCGACATAAAAAAAGGGCCATATCTAGACAGATAAGCCCTTAACTAAAACCTACACCTATGAAAAAAACTCTTACTTTTTCGCTTTTATGTTCAACTCGATATCTACATCTTGAGAGATACCCCAGTCTTTAGGATCGCCTTCTGTACCGTAAGTCAGACCCCAATCTTGTCTGTTGATCGTGAATTTAGATTCAACAGAGATTTCATTATCCGTAATCGCAACCTTCGCAGGGAATTTTACGTTTACTGTTTTATCTTTAATCGTCAGGTTGCCGCTAACTGTATTAGTGGCACCAGCTACTACGCTTTTTGTTGCTGTCGTGTCTAAAGCACCTACGCTTGTAATTTCAAATTTAGCGGTAGGGTATTTAGCAACTTCAAAGAAATCCTGGTTTTTCAGGTGACCATCCAGATCAGTTGATTTTTTACCTTCTGCTTCACCAACAGATGTCGGATCAGTAGTCAGAGAGTTCATGTCAACTGTATAGGTACCACCGGTAATCATACCGTTTTCAACGGCAACTGTTCCACCGCCTTTCAGGATACCAAAACGAGGATTTAATCCTCCTTTGTGATAAGCTTTCCATTTTAAAGAACTTGCAGTGGTATCTACAGTATATGTAGCACCAGTCTGTGCAGCCACTTCTTTTTGTTCTGAAGTTTCAGCTTTATCGCCTTCAGCTCCGTTACAAGAAGCAAATAAAACTACAGCAGCGAATGCGAAGATAGATAATTTTTTCATTAAAACAAATTTCTTTTAAAAAAAAGCAGTTCAGAATTCATTTCTAATTTGCACCTGCAAAGTAAAAACAAAAACATGTAGCTACAGATATTTTCGATGTTAAAAATATGTTAACAGATAAATTTCAATTTTGTATCGTTTTGATTAACTTCCATTTCGTACCGGCCGCCCAGGCATAAAGGCCAGTTTTCATCAATATGCCCGCTCGGAACATCGTAGGCTACCGGTATGCCCAATGCTCCGAAATGATGGTCCAGGATCTGGTAACAATCCTGTCCAAATGGCCGGGTAGTATCTTCCAGGTCTGTAAATCCACCGCAGACCACTCCCAACAGCTGATCAAAGGCACCCGAGCGTTTCAAATTATACAACATCCGGTCTATATTATATAAATGCTCGCCGATGTCTTCGATGAACAATATTTTTCCATGAGCGTTCATAGCAGAAGAAGACCCGGAAAGGTGGGCCAGCATGGCCAGGTTACCGCCGACCAATATGCCGCCTGCTTTCCCCGGGACATTGTATTTATTGGCAGGCGCACTATAATGCACCGGCTTGCCGGTAAGGATTTGCTTATAGGCTTTCAGAAAATCTTTTTTTATGTTTTCTTTGGTGAAGCTGCTGCACATAGGGCCATGCAGGGTGGCCACGCCATAGTTACTTTGTACATGGTTATGGATCACTGTGATGTCGCTAAAGCCGCAAATCCACTTAGGCTGCCGGGCAAAGGCGGAAAAATCGAGCGCGTCTATAATGCGGCTCATGCCGTAGCCTCCTCTGCCCATGAGTATGGCGGCCACTTCCGGGTCATCGAGGTATTCTTGCAGGTCTTTCAGGCGCAGCTCGTCCGGCGC
>CAXYKQ010000116.1:0-3162 GCA_964277835.1 uncultured Edaphocola sp.
GGATCACCGTTAGCAGTACCGTTGGCAATAATGATCTGCTCACTGGCCTGATCATACGCTTTGTTGGCTTCTTTAATCTTTGATTTTTGAGCAAATGAAGCAGTAGAAGCCAGTAATAACCCACCTACCACTATTAACAACTTTTTGTTCATATATAATTGTTCTTTATTTTGTTATTGATTGAAAAATCTAGCTAATTTAAGATAAATCTGCTGAAATTAATCTTAAAAATTCAGATCTCGTTTCATTTTGCAGGAACTGGCCGCTGAATGCAGAGGTCGTCGTAGTACTGTTTTGTTTCTGCACACCGCGCATCATCATACACATATGCTTGGCTTCTATCACTACCGCAACGCCTTGTGGCGCCAGCGTTTCCTGTATGGCCGCCAGTATCTGGTCGGTCAGCCGTTCCTGTACCTGCAACCTGCGCGCGAAGCAATCTACCACGCGGGCCAGCTTGCTCAGGCCGGTAATGTAGCCGTTAGGGATATAAGCGATATGCGCTTTCCCTATAAAGGGCAACAAGTGATGTTCGCACATGGAGTACAGTTCGATGTCTTTCACGATTACCATTTCATTGTAATCTTCTTTAAACTTGGCACTATTCAGTATCTCGTGAGCATCCTGCTGGTATCCCTGGGTAAGGTACTGCATGGCTTTCGCCATTCTCTCCGGGGTCTTCTCTAGCCCTTCTCTTCCCGGGTCTTCTCCCAATTCTGAAATTACAGACTTATACAAGCCGGCCAGATTAGCGGTCACCTGCTCATCATAAGTTTCAATCTTCTTATATGCCATATACTGTTACTAACAATTGTTTTTGAAAATAATAAGGGCTATTTGCCGTAATATTCAACGTAGATGTTCCTGGTTTCGAAAAGTTTTACACAGTGCAGCACAGCTCCTTCCTTTTCGATATGTGGTTGTAATTCCTCCCAGATACCTATAGCCAGGTTTTCGGCGCTGGTAAATTTGCCTTTCATAAAATCAACATCCAGGTTGAGGTTTTTATGATCGACCTTTTCGAGGATGATGTCTTTGATGAGGCGGCCTAATGTTTTGGCGTTGAATACAAAGCCGGTATCAGGACTGGGCTCTCCTTTAAGGGTTACGTGTAATTCGTAATTATGACCATGCCAGTTTGGATTGGCACATTTATCAAACACCTCAAAGTTTTTATCTTCCGACCACTCTGGGTTCGCCAGCTTGTGGGCCGCATTGAAATGTTCTACTCTGGTAAGATAAATCATTTATTAGTCTGTTATATCTGCTCGATGATAATGGACAAAGGTAACGTGTTTTTGAGATTTCTTATTAAAATTGACTCATTTAAGGGTAAATTAACCATCTGTTTAACCGCTGCTATATTTCAAAAAACAAAGATAAGCCAGCCATTTCGGCTTTTAACTTTGCCTGCAGGATAAGATGATTTTATTGAGCAAAAGGTTGGAATTGGTTGTTTTTTATTTATCTTAGATTAAGAATAATGAAGTAATGATAGTTTTGCAATTTCTTTATACTTTTTTATTTTAATTATACTACATTGCATGCCCAAATGAAGAAAGCGCAGCAACATTTGTCGAAACATTAAAACATCGTCATGCCATACATTTTAGTAGCCGACAGCGGCTCAACAAAAACAGACTGGAGTTTAATAAAAGAGGGTAAAACCAAGAAACTAAGTACCACAGGGATCAATCCTTATTTTGTTTCAGAGACTTCCGGGGCTGAGATTCTGGCCAACGAATTGACTATAGGTAAGGCGCTGAATGATATAGAATCGATTCATTTTTACAGTGCCGGCGTAAAAGCCCCACAAAACAAAAAACTGATCGAAAAAATCCTTAAGATTCATTTCGGTATTAAAAACATATTCGTCCATTCCGATATGCTGGGGGCGGCGCGCGCTACCTGCGGACATGAAAAAGGTGTCACGGCCATCCTGGGTACAGGAAGCAATTCCTGCTTTTTTGACGGCCATAAAATCGCGAAACAGAGGGCATCCCTGGGCTATATCATCGGCGATGAAGGCAGCGGCACTTATTTAGGCAAAAAAGTATTGCAATATTTTTTTTACGACACTTTCGACGGGGATCTGCACGAGGCATTCGTTAATAAATATGGCAATGATCTCCCCGCAGTGCTTGAACGTATCTACAAACAGCCACTACCCAACAGGTACCTGGCCAGCTTTACAGAGTTCCTGCACGAACACCGCGGACACTATATGATCGAAAATATTATTGAAGACTCTTTCCTCGAGTTTTTCAATGCTAATATCCTCAAATACCGGGAAAGCTGGAAGTACCCGATCAATTTCGTGGGTTCTGTCGCCCAAACTTTTAAAGATGTGCTGGAAAATATAGCCGCACACTACGGGGTAACAATAGGAACTATAGCCAAAAGCCCTATGGAAGGCCTGGTAAAGTATCATAAATAATCCCGACCTTTACCGGCGCATATACAAATGGACCATACAATGCTGAATTTTAAAGAAGCAGGCGATATCACGATCACCTGCCATAAATTTATTGCCCCGTCTTTAGCTAAAGAAGTGAAAGCACTGGGTTTTCAATTGGAAAGTGAATTTCCCACCGGAGTTACCCTTAGAGGCAGCCTGAACGATTGTATCAAACTGAACCTGAATCTGTATTGTGCTTCACAGGTACTCTTTAAATTAAAAGATTTCCGTGCCGACAGCGCAGATGATGTCTACGAAGCCGCCTATCGTATCGACTGGCTGGAAATAATGGACGAAGACAGCTATTTCTCCATCACCAGTAACGTGATGCATCCTACGATCAATAACAGTATGTTTGCCAACCTCAGGGTAAAAGATGCGATCGTAGACCAGATGCGGGAACGCAAAGGGAAAAGACCAGATACAGGAGCCGAGCTCCGAGGACTGGTGGTCCACCTGTTCTGGAAAAACGAAAACGCCGCTATATTCCTGGACACTACGGGCAATTCTATAGGGCGGCATGGCTACCGGCGCCTACCGGGCAAAGCGCCTATGCTGGAAGCGCTGGCCGCAGCCACGATACTACGCAGTAACTGGAACCAGAAAACACCTTTCATCAATCCTATGTGTGGCTCAGGAACGCTGGCTATCGAAGCCTGCCTGATCGCTACCAATCGAAAACCGGGACTTTTCCGGACCGAATA
>CAXYKQ010000117.1:0-2504 GCA_964277835.1 uncultured Edaphocola sp.
ATCTGGGATTAAAGAATAAGCAACTTTATAATGAGGCAACAATAAAATCTATTTCCCGTAAAATTAAAGAATTGCCCTTCCTTCAGGAAGGTCAACCCTGGAATATGAATTTTAACATCCTTAAAAATTCATTATACCTCTACCTGGACGAAAAAAGATCCAACCAGATCAACGCTTTATTAGGCTTCCAGCCTAACAACCTGGAAACCGGCAAATTTTTATGGACCGCTGATGTTCAGATGTTATTGAATAATACTTTAGGTTATGGAGAGACTTTCTCCGCCGCTTATAAAAATCTCCAGGCCAGATCTCCCCAACTTGACATCGGCGCCGTAATACCTTATATCATGGGCAGTAAATTCGCGCTGGACGGAAAATTCGAATATTTCAAAAGAGACAGCCTTTTTGACCGGATCAGCTTCGAAGCAGGCCTGCGTTACCAGTTTTCGGAAAAAGAATACCTCAGGTTCAGCTACCAGCAATACAATAACCGGGTACCTAACCCCGATACGGCTTTTGTCAGCGCCAACAAACGACTGAGCAACAATGTTGATCTGGGTTCAAGAGGTTTTGGGCTGAACTATGTAATGGACAGGACCGATTTCAGCCTGAATCCCAGGAAAGGATGGACCGCGAGCCTAAATATAGCGGCGCTGAGGCGTACCGTACGTAAGAATGACTTGATACTCAGTATAAAAGATGGCTTTGACTACAATATTTTATACGACACCGTCAATAAACAGCCCAACCAATACCGGATATCCGGGGACCTGCAGTATTTTATTCCTTTGAGTAAACAATTGGTTTTAAGGACTGCCTACAGCGGCGCCTATATCGGTGGCCGGGATCTCTTCCAGAATGAACTGTACCAGATCGGCGGATTTAAAATACTCCGCGGTTTTGATGAAAGAAGTATTTTTTCCAATCACTACCATATCGTTACGGCGGAGCTTAAAGCTATACTAGGCGAACGTTCTTACTTTTCTTTATTTTCGGATTACGGTCGCTTTTTCACACAGTATAACCTGATCAATCTCCGGCGAAATGCCTTGAGCCTGGGAGCAGGCTTAACCCTGGAAAATAAATCAGGTTTATTTAACATCATTGTTGCCCTGGGAAAATTTGACAATGATCCTTTACGCTTCCGTGACGCCAAAATACATTTCGGCTACGTGACTTACTTTTAGTGATTAAAATAGAAATTAGTACTTTTGTGCGTTTCTGAAATTTTTTAAATTACCCAGATGGTAGATATAAGACCGTTTAGAGGCCTGAGGCCCAAAGTTGAATTGGTTGAAAGAGTTGCCGCTCTGCCTTATGACGTATCCAGCCAGGATGAGGTTATGGCAAAAAAAATAAATCCCTATAGTTTTTATCATATCACCCGCTCAGAAATTGATGTAGCCACCGGCGCACCCGTCAATAGCAAAGAAGTTTACGAAAAAGCTAAAGAGAACCTGGACCGGTTTATTAACGACGGCATCTTGATACAGGATGAAAAGCCCTGCTATTATATCTACCGGATAACGATGAATGGCAACAGCCAGACCGGGCTTGTTTGCTGCTCAGCCTTAAAAGATTACGAAGAAGGACGCATCAAAAAACATGAGCTGACCCGTCCGGAACGCGTGAAAGACCGTGTCGATAATATATTAATGACCGGTGCCCACACCGGTGTCGTATTTTTGGCTTACAAAGCCATTGATGAAATAGAAGCCATTATTAAAAACTGGACTGAGCAACAGGAAGTAATCTATGATTTCGTAGCGGAAGATGGCGTAGCCCATAGCTTCTGGGTGCTGGATGATGCTGCGCAAATAGAGCAGCTTACGGCACTCTACCAGCAAAAAGTGGCGGCTACCTATATCGCAGACGGACATCACCGCTCCCATGCTGCGGCCAATGCCATGCACATCTTTGACGGGCAGGCAACTTCTGACGAGCATCAATACTACCTGACCTGCATTTTTCCTGACACGCAGGTACACATTATGGATTATAACCGGGTCGTGAAAGACCTTAACGGGCTTACTGCGGCAGAACTGGTATCAAAAGTTAGTCGATCATTTGAGGTCACGGATTTACCCGTGGCTGTAAAACCGCAGGCGCGCCATGAATTCGGGATGTACCTGGCCGGTAAATGGTATCGGTTGAAAGCCAGACCGGGCAGTTTTGACGCCGCTAACGACATCGCATCCCTGGATGTGAACATCTTACATAACAACCTTTTAAATCCGATACTAGGGGTAGGAGATCCCCGTGTGGATGAAAGAATAGATTTTGTGGGCGGTATCAGGGGGATGGATTACCTGGAACATAATGTAGACAATGGCCGCTTTGCCATTGCCTTTACCTGCTTCCCGGTGAGCATGCAACAATTATTTGACATCGCAGACAGCGGGAATATAATGCCGCCAAAATCCACCTGGTTTGAACCCAAAATACGCGACGGGCTGGTTTTACATTTAATTTCTTAAACATCTTATCATCCTTTAATGAATACA